>NZ_JBEZLR010000033.1:0-87792 GCF_040652275.1 Streptomyces sp. NPDC048275 | reverse complement strand
GGAACGGACGCTTCCTTTGTACTCACCCGAGAGACTCTCTCAGGCTTTCCTCCGGGCGCTTCCCTTCGGTCTTGCGTTTCCGACTCTATCAGACCATTTCCCGATCCGATTTCCTCGGCGCTTTCCAGGTTTCCGCTTTCGCGTTTCCCTTTCCGGCGTATCCGACTTTATCAGAGATTCTGAGTCGGAATTTCCGTCCCACCCGGGGTGGTTCCTGACACTCAGTCGTGCCGGTTTCCCCTCAGGCGGAGCCGTAAACCTACTGGAGCGGGGCGCCTCGATGCAAATCGAGGCGCCCCGCTCCAGGTTGGCGTGTGGGAGGGGTCAGACCTCGACGACGACCGGGAGGATCATCGGGCGCCGGCGGTAGTTGTCCGAGACCCACTTGCCCAGCGTGCGGCGGATGAGCTGCTGCATCTGGTGGGGCTCGACCACGCCGTCCTGCGCCGAGCGTTCGAGGACCTCCGTGATCCTGGGGATGACATCCCCGAAGGCGGAGTCATCGATGCCCGAACCACGCGCGTGGACGTGCGGACCGCCGGTGATCTTGCCCGTACTGGAGTCGATCACCAAGAAGACCGAGATGATGCCCTCGTCGCCGAGGATCTTGCGGTCCTTGAGCGCGGGTTCGCCGACATCGCCGACCGAGAGGCCGTCGACGTACACGTAACCCGCCTGGACCTTGCCGGTGATCTTGGCCTTGCCCCCGACGAGGTCGACGACGACGCCGTCCTCGGCGATGACGATGCGATCGTGCGGGATGTTGGTGAGGGCGCCGAGCTCGGCGTTGGCACGCAGGTGGCGCCATTCGCCGTGCACCGGCATCAGGTTCCGCGGCCTGCAGATGTTGTAGAAGTACAGCAGTTCGCCCGCGGAGGCGTGGCCCGAGACGTGCACCTTGGCGTTGCCCTTGTGGACGACGTTGGCGCCCCAGCGGGTCAGGCCGTTGATCACGCGGTAGACCGCGTTCTCGTTGCCCGGGATGAGCGACGAGGCCAGGATCACCGTGTCGCCCTGGACGATGCGGATCTGGTGGTCGCGGTTCGCCATCCGGGAGAGGGCCGCCATCGGCTCACCCTGCGATCCCGTACAGACGAGCACGATCTCGTGTTCCGGGAGGTCGTCCAGCGTTTTGACGTCCACTACAAGGCCCGGCGGGACCTTCAGGTAGCCCAGATCCCGTGCGATGCCCATGTTCCGGACCATCGAGCGGCCGACGAAGGCGACCCTGCGGCCGTACTCGTGGGCCGCGTCCAGAATCTGCTGGATGCGGTGCACGTGGCTGGCGAAGCTCGCCACGATGATCCGCTTGCTGGCGCCGGCGAAGACCTGGCGCAGCACGTTCGAGATGTCACGCTCGGGCGGCACGAAGCCCGGGACTTCGGCGTTCGTGGAGTCCGAAAGAAGGAGGTCGATGCCCTCCTCGCTCAGACGTGCGAACGCGTGTAGATCCGTGAGCCGGCCATCCAGCGGGAGCTGGTCCATCTTGAAGTCGCCGGTGTGGACCGCCATGCCCGCGGGGGTGCGGATAGCGACCGCGAGGGCGTCCGGGATGGAGTGGTTGACCGCGACGAACTCGCAGTCGAAGGGGCCGATGCGCTCGCGGTGGCCCTCCGCGACTTCGAGTGTGTAGGGGCGGATGCGGTGCTCCTGGAGCTTCGCCTCGATGAGAGCGAGGGTCAGCTTGGAGCCGATCAACGGGATGTCCGGCTTCTCGCGCAGGAGGAACGGGACACCGCCGATGTGGTCCTCGTGGCCATGCGTGAGGACGATGCCGTCGATGTCGTCGAGACGGTCCCTGATGGACGTGAAGTCCGGCAGGATCAGGTCGATTCCGGGCTGCTCCTCTTCAGGGAAGAGCACTCCGCAGTCGACGATCAACAGGCGGCCGTCGTACTCGAAGACGGTCATGTTCCGGCCGATTTCACCGAGGCCGCCGAGCGGGGTGACGCGCAGGCCACCCTTCGGGAGCTTCGGCGGAGCGCCGAGTTCAGGATGCGGATGACTCAAAAGACTCTCCTCACCACGCGCGCCACGTACCTGGCAAGGCACGTGGCGCGCGTGACGTTCGTGCAGTAGCAGTTGTCTGGTGGGGTGCAGGCCCGGTGGCCTGCGTGGTCGTGCGTATTCAGTTGTGAAGTCTGTGATTAGAGCTGTACCCCGCCGGCGGCAAGATCGATCTTGAGCTGGGCGGTCTCCTCGGGCGACAGCTCGACCATCGGGGCGCGCAGGGGTCCTGCGGGCAGGCCCTGGAGGGCCAGCGCGGCCTTGGTCGTGATGACACCCTGGGTGCGGAACATGCCGGTGAACACCGGGAGCAGCTTCTGGTGGATCTCGGTGGCCTTCTGAACGTCCCCCGAGACGTACGCGTCGAGCATGGCCCGCAGCTCCGGGGTGACGACGTGGCCGACCACGGAGACGAAACCGACCGCGCCCACGGAGAGCAGCGGCAGGTTGAGCATGTCGTCACCGGAGTACCAGGCGAGGCCGGAGCGGGCGATGGCCCAGCTGGCCCGGCCGAGGTCTCCCTTGGCGTCCTTGTTGGCGACGATACGTGGGTGCTCGGCGAGGCGCACCATGGTTTCGGTGCTGATCGGTACGCCGCTGCGGCCCGGGATGTCGTAGAGCATCACCGGTAGCCCGGTGGCGTCGGCGATGGCCGAGAAGTGCCGGTACAGGCCCTCCTGCGGGGGCTTGTTGTAGTACGGCGTCACGGTCAGCAGGCCGTGCGCGCCGGCCTTCTCTGCGGCGCGGGCGAGCTCGATGCTGTGGTGGGTGTCGTTCGTGCCGACGCCGGCGACGACGTGGGCGCGGTCGCCGACGGCGGCCAGTACGGCTCGTACGAGATCCGATTTCTCCGCGTCGCTGGTGGTCGGGGACTCACCGGTGGTGCCGTTGACAATCAGGCCGTCGTTGCCTGCGTCCACCAGGTGGGTAGCGAGCCGCTGCGCGCCGTCGAGGTCGAGTGCGCCGTCCGCCGTGAAGGGCGTGACCATAGCGGTGAGGACCCGCCCGAAGGGGGTCTGCGGAGTGGAGGTCGGAGCCATGGGTAACACGCTACTCGCTGCTCAACGCGTGGTCTGCCCTCGGGGGACACGACAAAGCGGGATAAATGCGGAGCCCGGCACTGCCTGCTCGGGGGTTCAAGCAGTGCCGGGTCCGTTTGATCAGGCTAGATGAACTTCTCGAAGTGCCGCAATACGGACACTTCGCTCGGATGATCCGTACACCTGTGCCGGAAGGCGTGCAGAAGCGCGCTACGGCGCCACGCGCCCGTTGGCGTTGAAGGCCGCGTGCGTGAGCGGCATGAGCTTGGCCCACTCGGCCTCCATCTTCTCGCCGACCATCTCGATCTCGCGCTGCGGGAAGGACGGGACCTTGGCGAGTTCGTGCTGGGTGCGCAGGCCGAGGAAGTGCATCAGGGAGCGTGCGTTGCACGTGGCGTACATCGAGGAGTAGAGGCCGACCGGGAGGACGGCGCGGGCCACCTCGCGGGCGACGCCGGCCGCGAGCATCTCCTGATACGCCTCGTACGCCTGTCGGTACGAGTCCTCCATCACACGGCCCGTGAGCTCCTGCTGGGCCTGGGTGCCCTCGACGAAGACGTACTTGCCGGGGCGGCCCTCCTGGACCAGCTTGCGGGACTCGTCCGGGACGTAGAAGACCGGCTGCAGCTCGCGGTACCGGCCCGACTCCTCGTTGTACGACCAGCCCACGCGGTGCCGCATGAACTCGCGGAAGACGAAGATCGGGGCGCTGATGAGGAACGTCATCGAGTTGTGCTCGAAGGGGCTGCCGTGCCGGTCTCGCATCAGGTAGTTCAGCAGGCCCTTGGACCGCTCCGGGTCCTTTTTCAGCTCGTCGAGGGACTGCTCTCCGACGGTCGAGACGCGGGCGGCGAACAGCACGTCCGAGTCGGACGCGGTGTGCTTGACCAGCTCGACGGTGACATCGCTGCGGAAGCTGGGCTTGAGGTCGTCGGCGGGGGTGTCGGTCACGGTGCGGAGGGTCCTTCCCATCACATCTCTCGGGCGGCGCCCACTCTACGGCCCGGCACTGACAACGGGTCGTTCAGTAGCGTGCCGCGACATTCACCGCCGAACTTCTGTGAATTTGGTGAAACTGGGCACCATTTGCGACGCTCGTACGTCTGTTTTGGTGACTGGGATCCCTACGAACCTCCAAAGGAGAAGCGCACCTCATGTTCCGTCGGCGCGAGCCCGTACCGTTCGCCTTCATCGCCGAAGCCGACAAGTTTCGCAGCAATGTCTCTCCCCCACCCCGCCGCCGCGCGTCCGCCGGACAGATAGCCGGACAGTGGCTCATAGGGCTCACCATGGTCGCCGGGCTCGTCGGGTCCCTGATCCTCGGGATGCCCGCCCTGTCGCAGGATGAGTCACCCGCGAAGACGCAGCATTCCGAAGCGTCGGACGGCCGCTGACCCTTCCGGACCCCCAAGGGTGGTGAGCCGGGACCCGGCTAGGTAGCCTCACCGGGCATAGCCCATGCGTGGATTGAGTGAGGATCAGTCGTGCCCCTGCCCTTCCTGACGGCGGACCGTGCTTTTGACGAGGCGACGGACGACCTCGCGCTGCCGTTCGACGACCGCGACCACTGGCGGCGCCCGTACCGTCCCGGGCCCTGGCGGGTGGCCCTCGCCGCGCTCATTCTGTTGCTCGCGTCGTATGTGCTTGTCGCGGCCGTGGTCACCGCGGTCGCCGGGAGCCGCTCCGCCGCCGTGGCCTTTCTGGTCGGGGCTCTGGCCGTCATACTGTGCGCGCTACGCCTGCTGCGGATGGGCGTCTGGGTGAGCGCGCAGGGCCTGCGCCGCGTGAGCTTCTTCTACTCGAGTACGGCTCCCTGGGAGCAGGTCGTCGCCGTGCGCACCGTCCAGCAGCCGGTGCGCTGGCTCGGGCTGCCGCGCACCGTACAGGGGCAGGCGCTGATCCTCGTACGCAAGGACCGTGCGGCGGACGGCCTGCCGCCGCTGCTCACCACGCACAACTCCGACTTCCTGGCGCGCATGGAGGCCTTCGACCGGGCGGCGGACTCCATCGAGGTGTGGGCCGACGAGTACGGGCACGGCTGAGCCGCAGCGGTCGTCGGTCGTCAAAGCCGAAGGGGCCGGTCCGCACAGTGCGGACCGGCCCCTTTGGTGTATCGCCGTATCAGGCCTCCGCGGGAGACCTGCCCTCGTGCAGGGCGATCGCCCGCTGCATCGCCTTGCGGGCGCGCGGGGTGTCGCGGGCGTCGTGGTAGGCGACCGCGAGGCGGAACCAGCTGCGCCAGTCGTCCGGCGCGTCCTCGGTCTCGGCCTTGCGCCTGACGAAGACCTCGTCGGCCGAGTCGCGGTCGATGCGGCCGCCGGGGGTGCGCTTCAACTCGTCGACGGGCAGGCCCCCTTCGGCCTCGAGCTCGGCGGCGAGCCGGTTGGCCTTCCGGACGAACTGGGTGTTCTTCCAGAGGAACCAGACACCGATCACCGGCAGGATGAGGACGGAGACGCCGAAGGTGATCGTGAGGACCGTGCCGGTCTGGATGAGCAGGACTCCGCGCCAGCCGACCAGCACGAAGTAGGCGACCAGGGCGGCCGCCGTGATGGCGTATGTGATCTTCGCGCGCATGGCTCTTAGTTCAGGTCCAGGAAGTGTTCCAGGCCGAAGGTGAGGCCCGGAGTCGTGACCACGCGGCGGGCGCCGAGCAGGATGCCCGGCATGAAGCTGCTGTGGTGGAGGGAGTCGTGGCGGATGGTGAGGGTCTCGCCCTCGCCGCCGAGCAGGACCTCCTGGTGGGCGAGCAGGCCGCGCAGGCGGACCGCGTGCACCGGGACTCCGTCGACGTTCGCGCCGCGGGCGCCGTCCAGCGCGGTGACGGTGGCGTCGGGCTGCGGGGCGCTGCCCGCGCGCTCCCGGGCCGCGGCGATGAGCTGAGCGGTGCGCGTGGCGGTGCCACTGGGAGCGTCCACCTTGTTCGGGTGGTGCAGTTCGACGACCTCGACGGACTCGAAGTACGGGGCCGCCACCTCGGCGAACTTCATCGTCAGTACGGCGCCGATGGAGAAGTTCGGGGCGATGAGCACACCCGTTTCCGGGAACTGCGCCAGCCAGCTCCTCAGCTGTGCGAGGCGCTCGTCGGTCCAGCCCGTCGTGCCGACGACGGCGTGGATGCCGTGCCGGACGCAGAAGTCGAGGTTGCCCATCACCGAGGCCGGGGTGGTCAGCTCGACCGCGACCTGGGCGCCGGTCTCGGCCAGCGTTTCCAGTTTGTCGCCCCGGCCCAGCGCGGCCACCAGCTCCATGTCCTCGGCGGCCTCGACGGCTCGTACCGCCTCGGCTCCGATCCGGCCCTTGGCACCGAGGACCGCCACGCGCAGCTTGCTCATTGCTTGGTTCCTAACAGGAGACGGGTGTTACGCGACCGCTTCGTGCAGACGGGACGCCTGCTTGTCCTTGAGCGGGCCGATGACCGACAACGAGGGCCGCTCGCCCAGGATGTCGTCCGCGACCGAACGAACCTCGTCCGGGGTGACCGACGCTATCTGGGCCAGCATGTCGTCGACGGACATCTGCTCGCCCCAGCACAGTTCGCTCTTGCCGATACGGTTCATCAGCGCGCCGGTGTCCTCCAGGCCGAGCACGGTGGAGCCCTGGAGCTGGCCGATGGCGCGGCCGATCTCGTCGTCCGAGAGGCCGTGCTGGGCGACATGGTCGAGTTCGTCGCGGCAGATCTTCAGCACGTCGTGGACCTGGCTCGGCCTGCAGCCCGCGTACACACCGAAGAGGCCGCAGTCGGCGAAGCCCGAGGTGTACGAGTACACGCTGTAGGCCAGCCCGCGCTTCTCGCGGACCTCCTGGAACAGGCGGGAGGACATACCCCCGCCGAGGGCGGTGTTCAGGACGCTGAGAGCCCAGCGGCGCTCGTCGGTGCGGGCCAGGCCCGGCATACCGAGAACGACATGGGCCTGCTCGGTCTTGCGGCCGAGCAGTTCGACGCGGCCCGCGGTGCGGATGGCGCGGTGGCCGTCGCGCGGGGCGATCGGCTCGACGGCGGTGTCCCTGAGGGCGCCCGCCTTCTCGAAGGCGGCGCGGACCTGACGTACGACCTTGTTGTGGTCGACGTTGCCCGCGCAGGTCACGACGAGGTGCGCCGGGTCGTAGTGCTTCTTGTAGAAGCGGCGGATGCGGTCGGCGCTGAGGGCGTTGACCGTGTCGACCGTGCCGAGCACCGGGCGGCCGAGGGGGGTGTCGCCGAGCATGGTGTGCGCGAACAGGTCGTGCACGCAGTCGCCCGGGTCGTCCTCGGTCATCGCGATCTCTTCGAGGATCACCCCGCGCTCGGCGTCCACGTCGGCCTGCTCGATCAGCGAGCCGGTGAGCATGTCGCACACGACGTCGATGGCGAGCGGGAGGTCGGTGTCGAGCACGCGCGCGTAGTAGCACGTGTACTCCTTGGCCGTGAACGCGTTCATCTCGCCGCCGACCGCGTCGATCGCCGAGGAGATGTCCAGCGCGCTACGACGCGACGTGCCCTTGAAGAGCAGGTGCTCCAGATAGTGCGTGGCGCCGTTCAACGTCGGGGTCTCGTCGCGGGAGCCGACGTGCGACCAGATGCCGAAGGTGGCGGAACGGACGGAGGGAAGGGTCTCGGTGACGATGCGCAGGCCACCGGGGAGGGTCGTCTTACGGACCGTACCGATGCCGTTCCGGCCCTTGATGAGGGTTTGGGTACGGGCGACGGCCCGCGCCTCCGAAGAGGTGCGGGCCGTCGCCGTGGAGCTACGAGACGTCACTTGTCGGTGTCGTCCTTCTTGTCATCGTCGCCCTCTTCGCCCTCGACCACGGGGATCAGGGAGAGCTTGCCGCGGGAGTCGATCTCGGCGATCTCGACCTGGACCTTCTGGCCCACACCGAGGACGTCCTCGACGTTCTCCACGCGCTTGCCGCCGGCGAGCTTGCGGATCTGCGAGATGTGCAGCAGACCGTCCTTGCCCGGGAGCAGCGACACGAACGCGCCGAAGGTCGTCGTCTTCACGACGGTGCCCAGGTAGCGCTCGCCGACCTCCGGCATGGTCGGGTTGGCGATGCCGTTGATCGTGGCGCGGGCGGCCTCGGCGGCCGGGCCGTCGGCGGCACCGATGTAGATGGTGCCGTCGTCCTCGATCGTGATCTCGGCGCCGGTGTCCTCCTGGATCTGGTTGATCATCTTGCCCTTGGGGCCGATGACCTCACCGATCTTGTCCACGGGGATCTTGACGGTGATGATCCGCGGGGCGTTCGGGGACATCTCGTCCGGCGTGTCGATCGCTTCCATCATCACGTCGAGGATGTGGAGGCGGGCGTCGCGGGCCTGCTTGAGGGCCGCGGCCAGGACGGAGGCCGGGATGCCGTCCAGCTTGGTGTCGAGCTGGAGGGCGGTCACGAACTCCTTGGTGCCGGCGACCTTGAAGTCCATGTCGCCGAAGGCGTCCTCCGCACCGAGGATGTCGGTGAGGGCGACGTAGTGCGTCTGGCCGTCGATCTCCTGGGAGATCAGACCCATGGCGATACCGGCGACGGGGGCCTTCAGCGGCACACCGGCGTTCAGCAGCGACATGGTGGACGCGCACACGGAACCCATGGACGTCGAGCCGTTGGAGCCGAGGGCCTCGGACACCTGACGGATCGCGTAGGGGAACTCCTCGCGGGTCGGCAGAACCGGCACGATCGCGCGCTCGGCGAGCGCGCCGTGGCCGATCTCGCGGCGCTTGGGGGAGCCGACGCGGCCCGTCTCACCGACGGAGTACGGCGGGAAGTTGTAGTTGTGCATGTAGCGCTTGCGGGTCACCGGGGAAAGGGTGTCCAGCTGCTGCTCCATGCGGAGCATGTTGAGGGTGGTGACGCCCAGGATCTGGGTCTCGCCACGCTCGAACAGCGCCGAGCCGTGCACGCGCGGGATGGCCTCGACCTCGGCGGCGAGCGTACGGATGTCCGTGACGCCGCGGCCGTCGATGCGGACCTTGTCCTTGATGACGCGCTCGCGGACCAGCTTCTTGGTCAGCGCACGGTAGGCGGCGGAGATCTCCTTCTCGCGGCCCTCGAACTGCGGGAGCAGCTTCTCGGCGGCGATCTCCTTGACGCGGTCCAGCTCGGCCTCGCGGTCCTGCTTGCCGGCGATGCTGAGCGCCTGCGAGAGCTCGCTCTTGACCGCGGCGGTCAGGGCCTCCAGGACGTCGTCCTGGTAGTCGAGGAAGATCGGGAACTCGGCGGTGGGCTTGGCGGCCTTCGCGGCGAGGTCCGACTGCGCCTTGCACAGGACCTTGATGAAGGGCTTCGCGGCGTCGAGACCGGCGGCGACGACCTCCTCGGTGGGCGCCTCGGCGCCGCCCTTGACCAGCTGGATGGTCTTGTCGGTGGCCTCGGCCTCGACCATCATGATCGCGACGTCGCCGTCCTCCAGGACGCGACCGGCGACGACCATGTCGAAGACGGCGTCCTCGAGCTCGGTGTGCGTCGGGAACGCGACCCACTGGCCGTTGATCAGCGCGACGCGAACGCCGCCGACCGGGCCGGAGAAGGGCAGACCGGCCAGCTGCGTGGACGCGGAGGCGGCGTTGATCGCCACGACGTCGTACAGGTGGTCGGGGTTGAGGGCCATGATCGTGGCGACGACCTGGATCTCGTTGCGCAGGCCCTTCTTGAAGGACGGGCGCAGCGGGCGGTCGATCAGACGACAGGTGAGAACGGCGTCCTCGGAGGGACGGCCCTCACGGCGGAAGAAGCTGCCGGGGATCTTGCCGGCGGCGTACATCCGCTCCTCGACGTCCACCGTGAGGGGGAAGAAGTCGAGCTGGTCCTTGGGCTTCTTGGAAGCGCTGGTGGCCGACAGCACCATGGTGTCGTCGTCCAGGTACGCCACGGCGGAGCCGGCGGCCTGCTTGGCCAGGCGGCCCGTCTCGAAGCGGATGGTGCGGGTACCGAAGGAACCGTTGTCGATAACGGCCTCGGCGTAGTGGGTCTCGTTCTCCACTAGCGTTTTCTCCTCGTCTTCGTCCCGTCCTGCCCGTGTGGCAGGGGGACGGTGGCGGAGAGGCGCTCCTTCTGGTGCGGGCCGGTCTTCGATCGAAGCACCCGGGCTCACGTTCCCCCGGGGGCCACTACCGAGGACCGGCGGCGGCGAGGTGCGCTTCTCCTCGTTCGTTGTCGTGAGGCGCCCTACCCGGCGGGCAGGTCGCCATCACGCTGTGTCGTACGTGCTGTGTCATGCGTATTGCGTTGTGCTACCACACTACAAAGCGTCAGTGACACTCCGCACGTACAGAGCTCGTACCGAGCAGGTGCGGCAGCACGTACAGCAAAAGGAGCGGCCCCCAAGATGTGGGAACCGCTCCCTTCACGGCGTCTTACTTGGCGCCCGCCGCACCGCGGCGGATGCCCAGGCGGTCGACCAGCGCACGGAAGCGCTGGATGTCCTTCTTGGCCAGGTACTGCAGCAGGCGGCGACGCTGACCGACCAGGATCAGCAGACCACGACGGGAGTGGTGGTCGTGCTTGTGGGTCTTGAGGTGCTCGGTCAGGTCCGAGATCCGGCGCGAGAGCATGGCGACCTGGACCTCGGGGGAGCCGGTGTCGCCCTCCTTCTGACCGAACTCGGTGATGATCTGCTTCTTCGTAGCGGCGTCGAGAGACACGCGTACTCCTCGTAGTCTGTGAGTGGCCATCGAGTGCCCCCGGTCTGTGTCTCGGGGGAGCTTCCGTTACTCGATAGGCGGGGTCCGCTGGGCGCGGCCTCCAGAGAGATTGCTCCGGGGGTGCGTACACAAACGGCCGTCACACAGCGTACCAGCACACGAGCGCGCTCTTGACGGGCGCCTTTCGCCGGTCAGACGCCGCCGCGGACCTTGCTGTAGACGTCGAGGACGGCCAGGCAGATCGGGATCAGGGAGAGCAACACCAGCGAGTCCGCGAGATCCAGCATGCGGCCCCAGAAGGGGGAGAGCCCCTTCTGCGGCACGATCAGAGCGATCGCGATCAGGACCAGAACTCCGCCCCCGACCGAGGCGGCGAGCCACAGGGTCCGTACGTCGACCGGATCGGAGTTGCCCTGAAGCAGTTCGACGATGATGTCGGCCGGCGGTGAAATCGCAAGGCCGAGGATCAGCAGACCCAGCGTGACGACGCCGGCCACGAACAGGCAGGTGACCTGGGCGGTGTACCGGAACAGACGCGCCCGCAGCATCGCGGCGAGGCCGGTGCACAGGGCCAGCAGCTGGGCCCAGCCCCCGTCGCTGAACCCCAGCACCGCGCCACCCGCGCCGATGATGACGGCGGCACAGCCGCCGACCAGTCCGAGCAGCAGTTCGTGGCCCCGGCTGGTCTGGGCGACGATGCGCTGGACGTCGACGGCTTCGAGGTCGCCCTCCTGGCCCTCGCGGCGGGCCCTGGCCAGGTCCTCCGGGTTGCGGAAGCCGATCGGCAGCTTGGCGAAGCGGGCCGACCAGCCGGGCAGGAATCCGACGACTGCCAGAGCGACGACCGAGGTGCCGGCGGCGATCTCCCGCGGCTTCGCTTCGGTGAGCACACCGCAGAACACGGCGAGCGTGCCGATCGCGGCGGCCAGCGCGGCGGCCACGAACGGAGCGTCTCCCTGCGGCAGCAGCATGATCAGCACGACGGAGAAGAGCAGTACGGCGACACAGCCGACGAGGAACTGAAGCCGGCCGGGGCCTTCGCCCGCGTCCTGGGGAATGACGCCGGAGCCCGCGATGAGCGCGTGCGGCAGGGCCGAGACGCCGAGCGCGACGGCGGAACCGCGGTCTTCGTACACCCGGGCTCGTACACCGGCGAGTGCCGTCAGGGCCAGTGCGACCACGCCGGCGAGGATGCCCTGAAGGCCGTGCATGTCGTGCCGTACCGGATCCGCGAACCAGAAGACGAAGCCGAGCATGATCAGCAGCAGCGCACCGGAGACGAGACCGGCCACCCGCATCAGGTTGTCGTTCCAGCTGCGGATGTCCTGCTTGACCGCGGCGGCGATCGCGTCCACCACGTCGTCGTGAACGGCCGGAGGCAGTGAATCGGCGAAGGTGCGCAGCAGCAGCACTTCGCCGTCCCTGACCCGGTGTTCGAGCAACGAGCGGCTCGCGTCGAGGACCTGACCCTCGCGGCGTACGAGGTGGTAGCCGGCGGGATCGGTGTCCGGCTGGACCAGGCCCGAGAGCCTGACGATCTCAGGAAAGAGGTCCTGGATCGGCAGATCCTCCGGCAGCGCCACATCGACCCGACTGTCCGGCGCTGCGATGGTAATTCGGCAGAAACCCGTCGATGTCCCCGTGCTCACCTGGTACTTCCCCCTGCTGGACAACGCTTCCTCGCGCCGTTCGTACGACGCGGAGCGCCACCCTATCCATGACAACGGGGGGTGCGATGCCCACCTCCCCCGTTTCCTCCCCGTGCCCCCTCGGCATCTCCATCCTCCTGACTCGCTGGCGCACTTGGCGCATCAGTAGGATCGACGCTCACACATTGACGCCTAAGCGAACGAGTACACGTCGCAGCACACGGGGGCGTCGACGCCAGGACGTAACAGACGTATCAAATCGCGAAGGATGAGTGCATCGGTGAGCGTCGTCATCATCAAACGACCACCGCGGATAGTGCCCCCGGTTGTCCCGGACGGCGAGGTCAAGCTGGAGACGCCGCCCGAGATCCCACGTGAGGGCGACGACGGCATGCTGATGAACCTGCTGCCGATGTTCGGCATGCTGGGTTCCGTCGGCTTCTTCTTCATGCCGGGCCTGCCCTCCTATATGAGGGTGGTCGGCGGGCTGATGCTGGCATCGACGCTGGCCATGGCCATCGCCCAGTTCGCCAAGTCCCGGCAGGGCGGCGGCGCGGGGATGGCACAGGACCGGCGTGACTACTTCCGCTATCTCGAACAGGTCCGCAAGGACGTGCACAAGACCGCGGAGCTGCAGCGGTGGAGCCAGCTCTTCCAGCATCCCGACCCGGAGCAGCTGTGGGCGGTGGCGGCCGACGGCAAGCGGCTGTGGGAGCGGCGCCCGACCGACGCGGACTTCGCCTCCGTACGGATCGGTCGCGGCATCCAGCAGTTGAACACTCCGCTCGTCGCCCCGGAGACGGCGCCCAAGGACGAGCTGGAGCCGCTGACCGCGGCGGCCATGAAGGCCTTCCTCGACGCGCACGGCAGCCTGTCGGACCTGCCCGTCTCCGTCTCGCTGCGCGCCTTTTACCACGTGACGGTGTGCGGAGAGACCGACAGTGTCTACGCCAACGCCCGTGCGGCCCTGTGCCAGTTGGCGACGCTGCATTCGCCCGAGGACCTGATGGTCGCCGTGGTGGCGCATCCCTCCGCGACGGCGGACTGGGACTGGATCAAGTGGCTGCCGCACAGCCAGCACCCGAAGGTCAAGGACGGAGCGGGCTCGACCCGGCTCCTCTTCGACGACCTCGGTGAGCTGGAAGAGGCCCTGGCGGACCAGCTGGACGACCGGCCGCGCTGGAACCGGGATGCCAACCCGGTCTACGACCAGCCGCACCTGATCGTGGTGCTCGACGGCGGCACCGTGCCGCCGGACTCCGAACTCGCCAGCTCCGAAGGCCTCCAGGGCGTCACCTTCCTCGAAATCGCCCCCGGCGAGATGGAGGACGAGCTGCGCGCGGGCCTCACGATCTACGCCAAGCCGGACCGGATGCGGCTGTTCGTCGGCCACGAGTCCGCGTACACCGGCAAGCCCGACGTGCTGAGCGCGGCGCAGGCCGAGTCCCTGGCCCGGCAGCTGGCCCCCTTCCGGGTCGGCTCCGCGGAGGAGGGCGAACCCCTCCTGTCCAACCTGGACTTCACGGATCTCATGGGCATCGGCGATGCGGGTGCCGTCGACGTCTCCCGCACCTGGCGTCCACGCACCCTGCACGAGCGGCTGCGCGTGCCGATCGGTGTCGGCGAGGCCGGCGAGCCGGTCATGCTGGACCTCAAGGAGGCCTCGCAGGAGGGCATGGGCCCGCACGGCCTGTGCGTCGGCGCGACCGGCTCCGGCAAGTCCGAGGTACTGCGCACGCTGGTGCTCGGTCTCGCGGTGACGCACTCCTCGGAGACGCTGAACTTCATCCTCGCGGACTTCAAGGGCGGTGCGACCTTCGCCGGTATGGCGGACATGCCGCACACCGCGGCCGTGATCACCAACCTCGCCGACGACCTCACCCTCGTCGACCGTATGCGTGACTCGATCATGGGTGAGACGCAGCGCCGTCAGGAGCTGCTGCGCACGGCCGGCAACTACGCCAACCTGCACGACTACGAGAAGGCCCGGGCCGCGGGCGCCGCGCTCGAGCCGATGGCCTCGCTGGTGATCGTGCTCGACGAGTTCTCCGAACTCCTCACCGCCAAGCCCGACTTCATCGACATGTTCATCCAGATCGGCCGCATCGGCCGTTCGCTGGGTGTGCACCTGTTGCTGGCGTCGCAGCGCCTGGAGGAGGGCAAGCTGCGCGGCCTGGACACCTATCTGTCGTACCGGATCGGTCTGCGGACCTTCTCCGCCGCCGAGTCCCGTACGGCGATCGGTGTGCCGGACGCCTACCACCTGCCGTCGATCCCCGGCTCCGGCTATCTGCGGTACGACACCGACACCATGGTCCGCTTCAAGGCCGCGTACGTGTCGGGGCCGTACCACGGCGAGGGCCCGTCCCGAGTACACCGCTCCACCCAGCTGCGGCCCGCGCTCTTCACCGCGCAGCACGTGGCGCTGCCCCCGCAGCCGGTGATCGACGAGCCGGAGGCCGACAACAGGGTCGACGACGCGCTCGCCGACACCGTCCTGGACGTCCTCGTCGGCAGGATGGTCAACCAGGGACCGCCCGCCCACCAGGTATGGCTGCCCCCGCTCGAAGAGGCGCCCTCGCTGGAGCAGCTGCTCCCCCAGCTCGCCGTCGCACCGGAGCGCGGCCTCACCGCGCCCGAGTACACGGCGCTCGGGCGGCTCAACGTGCCCGTCGGACTGGTCGACAAGCCGTTCGAGCAGCGGCGCGACGTGTTGTACCGGGACTTCTCGGGTGGTGCGGGCCACGGTCTGTTCATCGGCGGTCCGCAGTCCGGCAAGTCGACTCTGCTGCGTACGCTCATCTCGTCGTTCGCGCTCACCCACACCCCCTCCGAAGTGCAGTTCTACTGCCTGGACTTCGGCGGTGGCAGTCTGATCGCGATGGAGGACCTGGCCCACGTCGGCGGGGTCGCCAACCGGCTCGACGCCGAGAAGGTGCGCCGTACGGTCAGCGAGGTCGAGGGGATCCTCAACGCCCGCGAGGAGTACTTCCGCACGAACAACGTCGACTCGATCCAGACCTACCGTCAGCGCCGGAACGCGGGCCAGCTGCCCGACCAGCCCTGGGGAGACGTCTTCCTCGTCATCGACGGCTGGGCCACCTTCAAGACGGACTACGAGTTGCTCGAGTCCACCGTCACCGAGATCGCCACGCGTGGCCTCGGCTTCGGTGTGCACGTGATCCTGACCGCGAGCCGCTACACCGAAGTGCGGCCCGCGCTCAAGGACATGCTGCAGAACCGCATCGAGCTGCGGCTCGGTGACCCGACCGAGTCGGAGATCGACCGCAAGGTCGCGCAGAACGTGCCCGCCACCGTGCCGGGCCGTGGTCTGACGACGGACCGGCTGCACTTCATGACCGCGCTGCCCCGGGTCGACGGCTCCTCGGAGACGGAGGACCTGTCGGAGGCGACGGGGATCCTCGTCCGGGGCATCAACGAGAACTGGCAGGGCAATCCCGCTCCGTCCGTACGGCTGCTGCCGACGCTCCTGCCCTCGGACCGGCTGCCCAAGGGCCTCGAGCACCCGGACCGCGGTGTCGCCATCGGCATCGACGAGTCGTCGCTCGCGCCGGTCTTCGTCGACTTCGAGACGGACCCGCACTTCATCGTGTTCGGTGAGAGCGAGTCCGGTAAGTCCGCGGTGCTGAGGCTGCTCATCAAGCAGATCACCGAGCGCTACACGCCGCAGCAGGCGAAGATCGTCATGGGCGACTACCGACGCGCCCACCTCGAGGGCGTGCCCGAGTCGCACCTGTCGCGGTACTGCGCGTCGGCGCCCGCTCTGACGGAGACGCTGGAAGGCCTGGCCGGTTCGCTCGGCCGCCGGATGCCGGGCCCGGACGTGACGCCGGAACAGCTGCGCAACCGCAGCTGGTACAACAGCCCGGACGCGTTCGTCATCGTCGATGACTACGACCTGGTGGCGACCGGCATGAACCCGCTGACCCCGCTGCTCGAGTACCTGCCCTTCGCCCGTGACGTCGGCCTGCGCATCATCATCGCGCGCGCCTCGGGCGGTGCCAGCCGGTCGCTGTACGAGCCGGTGATGCAGCGTCTGCGTGAGCTCGGCGCCCAGGGCATCGTGCTCTCCGGCGACCGGACCGAGGGGGCACTGCTGGGCAACATCACG
Source organism: Streptomyces sp. NPDC048275 (assembly GCF_040652275.1). NCBI lineage: Bacteria > Bacillati > Actinomycetota > Actinomycetes > Kitasatosporales > Streptomycetaceae > Streptomyces > Streptomyces sp. NPDC048275. Next base: position 71,345 of record NZ_JBEZLR010000033.1, on the reverse strand, counting down.
GCGTCGCAACTGCCGCCCGGGCGCGGGCACTTCCACACCCGGCGACGGGGTGGGCAGCTGATCCAGACGGGATGGATGCCTGCGCGGCACTGATCTCTGCATGGCTGAGCGCCGAGAGGGGCGGCACCCGGGTGGGTGCCGCCCCTCTGCTGTGTGTGCGGGGAGGGTGGGTCTCGTTCTCGTTCTCGTTCTCGTTCTGGTTCTGGCTACCGCACGCCCGTTAGGGTGACGTTGCTTCAGAAGAACCGAGTCACGGGGGGCAGTTGTGGCCGACGATGGGCTGCAGGCCGATCCTGAGGTCCTCAAGACCGAGGGCTTCAACATGTTCACGGTCGGCCAGGACTTCAGCAAGGCGGTGCAGGCCCTGCAGACCGGCCTGACCGCGCTGGAGGGCGGCAGCGGTGCCACTCCGCCCTGGGGCGACGACGACATCGGCGAGAAGTTCGGGGTCGTCTACGAGGGCCTGCGTGACGGCATGTACCAGTCGATGGGCAGCCTGGCGGAACGACTCGCGGGGATAGGGCTGGCCTTCACGGAGATGGGCGTGCGGCACGAGCAGAACGAGGGCGACGAGGACGCCGCCTGGCGGGACCTGACGACCAAGTACGACGGCCAGGTGGAGATGGTGACGGGCGTGCACCATGAGCGTCGTCGGCAGGATGGAGAACTCTGAGTCCGTGGGCTGCGGCCTGCGGCCTGTGAGTGACCTTCCGCTTCCGCAGCGTGAGCGCCACCCGCGCCAGTAGGGTGAGCCACACCGTTCGTTCGCACGTCAGGAAGAGGCTCAGCAGCATGACCGAGGCACGGGACAACGAGGTCGAGACTCAGGTCGAGGACATCAAGGCGCGCAAGGAACGGGAGCGGGACGAGCTGTACGCCCTCGACATCTCGGGGGCCGAGTGGCACTCCGCGCCCGGTACCGAGTCGCACGAGGAGCGAGTCGAGATCGCATACTTGCCTCAGGGCGCGGTGGCCATGCGCTCGTCCCTCGACCCCGACACCGTGTTGCGGTACACCGAAGCGGAGTGGCGGGCGTTCGTACTCGGGGCGCGGGACGGGGAGTTCGACCTGGAACCCGCGCCGCACAACGGTGGCGTGTCGGCCGACTAGGACGCGACCAGTACCGGGCCGGCTCGGCCATCAGCCCCGTACGCGAGTGTGTCCGTACGCCGTGCTCCAAGGTCAGTACAGCGAGAACCCGCCGCTGTGGCGCCCTTGGCTCTTCTTCGCGGACTGCGAGCCCTGACCCTCCGGGTTCCCCGGCTCGGACGACCCCGAGGAAGGGCCGCCGCTCGCAGGGGTCTCCCCATGCCTGATCTGGTCGCGCTCCTCCTCGGACAGGGCCTCCCACTTACCCCGCAGAGACTCCATGCCTCCGCCCAGGGCGCGTGCCACCGCCGGGTCGTCCAGGGCGTCGCGCAGGGCAAGGCGGCCGGAGAGCAGCTTCTTCGCCGCCTCCTGCATGTCCTTGCCGACGCTGTCGGTCCCGGACAGCTTGCGCAGGGCGGAGTTCAGAGAACGTATCTGCTCCGGTTCGAGTGCCTCGTCCAGCACACCGCGGTCCGGCGAAGAGCCCTGCGGGTTCGGTGAGTTCTCTGGTTGACCGGCCATCTCGCTTCTCCTCGCTGCTCGTTACCTCTCAGCACTCGCAGTATCTCCTGTCACGTACAGATGCCATGCTGACCCCCACTACCGAAGAGGAGAAGGGCCGCATTGTCATGGCTCGAACGCAAGGCACAGGAAAGGGCACCGGAACCGACCGTTCCCTCGCCGGCCTCGTCGGACGGGCCTTCGGCCGCCTCGGGCGCGCGGGCGGGCTGGTCTTCCTTCTCGCGGGTCTCGCCCTGAGCGGATTCGGCGCGTACGAGGGGGCGTACGCGGCGGGTTGGGCGGGCACGCACGGCACCCTGACAGTGGAACGTTGCGACGTGAGCTACCCGAACAACGCCTCCCGCAGCAGCCGCAAGAACCGCCGCCCCGTCCGCTGCGAGGGCACCTTCGCCTCCGATGACGGCAAGAGCACGGACGCCAACGCCGCGGTGCAGGTCAGACAACGCTTTGCGCAGGGCACCGAACTGTCGGTCCAGCAGACGGACCCGCCGACGACGGACACCGCCACGGATGCCGACTACGTCCAGACCGGCATGGACCGGGCATGGCGCTGGTTCGGCGCCTTCTTCGGCGGCTGGGTCCTCACGGGCCTCGGCGCCTTCTGTCTCCTCACCGGTTTCGCTCCGTTCGGCCAGAGCCGTATCTCGTTCGACGCGGCGTGGGAGGGGGCGGCGTCGGGACGGGGAGTGACGCGGCCGGTCGTGATCGGGATGATCGGGGTGGGGCTTGTGGGGGCCGGGGTGTCGTTCCTGGTCAGTTACTTCGTCTGAGTCGGGTTCCTGGTCAGCTGATTCGTCTGAGACGGGTTTCTGGTCAGCTGATTCGTCTGAGACGGGTTCCTGGTCAGCTGACCCGGTGGCGACCCGGCTGACGCCGGAGGATGGCCTGCACCCCGTCAACTTCGCGCAGCGTCGCGGGGTACGCGAGCCTCGTATTCATGCTGGCGCTCGGTGTTCTCGGCGTGTTCGTGTTCATCGCCTACCGGGTGAACCGCCGCACCAGGCTCCTCGTCGATCACACCAGCCTGTGGGTCGCAAACGGAAAGCCGTGCCGCGGGCTGCCGCTCCGGACAACAGCGTTGACCTGCAACAGATTTGTGACAGCAACCCTCTGAAGTTGCCTGCGGGTGACTCCGTAAGCTGTGCGCACCGCTGTACAGCTATGTGGTTTCCCTTGATGAGTGAGGGAGTTGTACGGCCGTGTTGTCTGACGGGGGTGCTTTCTGCTGTGTCGATGATGCTGCCGGACGAGCTCGAATGGGTTCTCCAGATGCTCGGCTACAACTGGCCGACGGCAGACGAGGACAAGCTCAGAGACTCGGCCGCACTGTGGCGGAAGTTCGGCGACGACGTCACCGGGCTGCACACTTCGGCGAACGCCAGCGCCCGCACCGTGACCGCCCACAACTCCGGCCAATCGATCGACGCGTTCAGCAAGACGTACGCCAAGTTCGACGGCGGAGGCGGCTCCGACGGCTACCTCGCGAACGCCGCCCAGGCCGCCCACATCATCGCGAACGTGATGGAGGCCTGCGCCTACCTCGTCGAGTTCGCCAAATGGGCGGTGATCGCCCAACTGATCGCCCTGGCCATCCAGATCATCGCCGCTCAGGCCGCCGCGCCCTTCACCTTCGGCCTGTCCGAGGTCGGCGCGCTCGGTGCCACCCAGGCCGCCCGCCTGATCGTGCGCCGCCTCCTCGACGAGCTCAAACAGGCCTTGATCGAGGCGATCGTGGAGGCGATGAAGGAGCCCGCGGTCTCGGCGATCGAGGCGATCATCACCGACCTCGTCCGGCAGACGGTGAACGTCGGCTTCGGCGCCCAGCAAGGGTACGACCTCGCCCACACCGCCAAGGCCGGCGCCCAGGGCGGCCTGGACGCCCTCAAGCAGACCCCGCAGACCCTGGCCGAGGGAGTGCGCGACAGCCTCGGCAAGAAGGCGGGCGACCGTGCCCATCACGCGATCGACAACCGCATCGACGGGTACAACGGGTCGTCGGGGATGCCGGGCAGCAATGGCGATGGCGGAGACGGTGGCAGCGGGAGCCGGGACAGCGGCGACGGTAGCGGTGACTCCGACTCGGGGAGTTCCAACTCCTCCTCGAATTCCTCGAATGCCTCGAATTCCGACTCGCCGGGATCGGACTCCTCTACCTCTACGCGGACGAGCACCGGCACCGGCCCGGGCGCGAACATAGGCGGCGGGATATCTGCCGACAGCGGCGGCGCCGGCATCGGCACGCCGGATGTGGGTGTCGGCCCCAACTCCGACTCGGGTTCCGGTTCCGGTTCCGGTTCCGGTTCCGGTTCCGGTTCAGGGGAGAGTCCGTCTTCCTCGGACACGCCGTACTCGAGGCCGACGCCGTCACTGTCAGGGCCGTCCCTGTCGGACTTCGACGACCCCACCCCCGGCGGCGCCTCGCCCAGCACTCCGGACACCAGCAGCGCCTCCGGCAGTCCGAGCACGTCAGGCCCATCGGGGACCAGCGGCGGCTCTTCCGTCTCCGGCCTCTCCTCACCGACCGCCCAGTCCGCGCCCACCCCCGCATCATCCGGCGCTACGTCGTCCTCGCCAGGGGGCGGCACGATCGGCACCTCGATCGACAGCCTGGCCGCCAGCGTCCCCACCCAGTCGAACGCGGCTCCCACGCCGACGACGAGCGACCCGTCCCCCGCGGGTACCGGGGGCCGCGCGGATGGCGGCTCGGCCATACCGACGTCGCCCGTGGCGCCTTCCACCGCGGGTGCTGCGGCCGGCTCGCACCACGTCGGGGGTACGGCCGGCAGCACCGCGTCCGCCACGAGCCCGACCGGCCCGACGCCCAACGCGGGCGCGGCGAGGAACCCTTCCGCCGGTACGCCCTCCCCTACGGGAACCGGACCTGCGTCCACCCCGAGCCCCACGTCTCCGACGACGCCCCGGAGCACCCCGACCCCGACGCCGGACGGCCGCACTCCCGGTACGGCGGACGGTCGTACGCCTGGCACGCCGGACGGCCGAATACCGACGCAGCGGACCCCGGGTACGACGCCGAGCGACGGCACTGCACCCCGGAACACTCCGGGTACGACGCCGGGCGACCGTACTTCGCCGCGCGACTCCACCGGTACGACGCCGGGGGACCGTACTCCATCCCGGAACACTCCGGGTACGACGCCGGGCGACCGCACCTCGCCCCGCAACACCCCGGGCCAGACCTCGAGTACGAGCAGCCCGAGCCAGAACCCGGCCCAGTCGACTCCCTCCAGGACCGCATCGCCGTCCACGAGCACCCCGACGACGACGCCCTCGACGTCGTCCGGCGCCGGACCGGAGCGCGCCTCGACGCCGAGCAGCAACACCCCGAACGCTTCAACACAGCCCGGCCCCGCCGCCGGCACGAGCACCCCCGGCACACTCGGCACCCAGAACCAGCCGGGCACCGGCTCCACCCCCGCCAGGCCACCTCACCAGCCCGCGGGCAGCACGCCCAACAGCCCTAACACCCCCAGCACCCCGCAGCAGCCGGCCGCGCAGCCCAACACGCCGCCGCAGAACACACCGCCCAACCCGCAGCATCAACAGCAACAGCAGGTGACGGCGGTCCCGATCCACACCGTCATCACCACCCCGAGTTCCTCGACGCCACCGTCACACGCAACCCCGGCCACGCCGCAGCCGCCGGGCTCGCCCCAGGCCGACCCCGGGTCCCCCGAGAACCAGCAACACCCGCAGCAGGACAGCCTGGAGGACATCCGCGCCGACCTGGACCACTACCCGGGAGGCCTGTCCGAACCGGACCCCGACGACCAGCAGGCACTGGCCGACGCGGTCCCGCACAACGAAGACGGCACCCCGGAACGCTTCCCCGACCCCTTCGGCCCCTGGACCCAACTCCAGAACGACGGCGGCAACGAAGTCCCCGGCCGCAGCAACAACTGCGCCGACTGCTCCCGTTCCTTCCTGGAGACCTGGTACGGCAACCCCCAGGTCTCCGCCCCCCGCACCCTCGACACCGACGAACACGGCAACCCCGACCCCTGGTCCCCCGAGGACAACGCCAACGAGAACCAGATCCGCTGGACGGGCGCCGCACACACCTACGCCGGCCCCGGCAACGACCCCGACACCGCCAACAACATCGCGTCGGTCCTCCAGCAAGCGGGCCCCGGCTCGGCGGCCATCGTCCAGGTCGACTGGCCCGGCGGGGGCGGCCACGCCTTCAACGTCGTCAACCACGACGGCAACATCGTCTGGATCGACACCCAGAGCGGAGAGGTCAGCAACCAGCCGCTCCACATCGACAACGCGGAACACGTCTGGCACATCCCGCTGGACGCCAACCGGAACCCGATAGACCTCACCCAGCCGGACGCCACCGACTCCGCGAGCCAGAACGACGAGTCGCAGAACCAGCAGGACGACGAGTCCCAGCCGGAGAACTCCGAGAACAACGGGCAGCCGGAGAACAACCAGAATCCGCAGAACGACGGCCCTGGCCACACCCCGACGCAGGGCGACAACACGGACACGGGAACCGACTCCCCCAAGCCGACAGTCCCGCCGTCCCCAGACGCATCGAACAATGCGGACCCCGCGCAGCCGTCGACGGCCGACCCGAACACGTCCAAGCCGGATGGCACGCCCGATGGCCGTGAGCCGTCCCAGGGGACACCGAGTACCCCGGACCAGCAGTCACGCCCGGACGTAGCGACGCACCCCGACTCCCCCTCGGAACACCGGCAGTCGCCTACCGACACCACATCCGACAACGGCACGCCGGACAAGAGCACGCCTCTCACCCGGACTGCGACGGACACCCCGAACGACCCCACGACCAACCGGGACACACCTCAGCAGAACACCACGCCCTCGGATCCGCGTACATCCATCCCGCACCAACAGAACACGGACCCCCGGGCCACGGACCCGCGCACCGCGGACCCGCGTACGTCCGATCCTCGTACTTCGGACCCTCGTACTTCGGACCCGCATCGGGACACCCCCACGCAGAAGAGGCCGGAGACCGACGAGCGCCCCGACAGCCGGAGCCCGAACACCACACAGCGGCCGGACGAGACGCGCACCGATCATGCCGATGATCCACGGTCGGAGACCCCGGACCAGACACGTCCGGAAAACCCGAACCAGTCGCCGACGGACGACCATCGCGACCGCCCGAGCGACATGAACAAGGACTCCGCAGTCCCCAGGCGCGAGAGCCTGCCGGACGGCAAGAACGCCGACACGACCAGCTACATCAAGGATTCCACGCGCGGCAGGGACCCGCTGTACGGCCCCATCGCGGACAACAGCACCACGTCCACGAACAGGCCCGATTCCGACGGCACCACCCCGCCGCGCGGGCCCGCCGAACCCGCTGCTCGCAACAACGATGACGACAAGGCCTTCATCCGCAGGATGGTCGACTTCGCCAATGAGAGCAGGGAGAACCGCAAGCTGTACTGGCGCAAGGATGGCCAGCGCAACACCCTGGGCGAAAGAGTCGACGGTCGAGAACTTCCGCAGCTCAAGCGGGACCCGGATTACCCCGACGACGAGGACAAGTTCATCGCGGCCAGCGATGTCCCTCCCCCGGTCCAGCCCGACTACATGCCCAAAGAGACGCATCCGCCCGTCGACCTGGGCCGCGACGAGGGCCTCATCACGCCGGAGAATCTTGCCGGTCTCGATGCGAAGACCAACGACCGCGAGTGGACGCTCCAGGCTGACCGCATCGCCGAGACCGCAAAGCTGGAGGCGAAGGAAGACCACGGCGAGGACTCGGAGGATTACAAGGCGGCCAAGCGCGTTTACTCGGACACGCATTCCGCGGTACGCGATATCGGTGAAAGCCACGGCGAGAGTGCAGCGCTGCACCACGCGATGGCCAGTCAGCACCCTGAATACATTCTGGTCGACGTACCACGAACCGGTAACGGCAGCGATCAGTTCGACCAGATCTATGAGGACCCGAACAATCCCGGCCATTACATCGTGGTCGAAGCCAAGGCTCCCACTGGTCAGCTCGGTCCACGCAACGGCCATACCGGCCAGAAGGTGATGCAGGGAACCCGGGAATACTTCGAAACCATCTACATGCAGATGCAGGACGGAACCCCAGAACAGAAGGCAATCGCCGACAAGCTGGAGACCGCTTACGAACTGGGGAACGTCCAGTACGTGTTGGTGCAATCCAAGGTCGAGACCGATCCCGAAGCCAACGATGCAGCCAACAACGGGAACACCGAAGGTGGTTACGTCGGCGACGAAGGACCCCGCGAACGCAAGAGGTACGGTGGATTCACCATGGAGTACTTCGACATCCGGAAGCCGGAGGACAGGCAGGAATGACTACACAAGTGACACGTCACGAGGTGCCTGCCGACCGTGTTTTCAGCGTGCAAGCACTCGTTGACGACACCGAAGCGCGGGTCCGGAAGCTCGAAACCATGCCCAGCACGTTCAACACCGGTCTGAACAGGGCACTGGCGAACGCCAAGAACCATTGCGCCCCCGATCCCCGCGCCGCACGCATCGAGACCTGGGAGGCCTGGGTCGCGGCCATGCAGATCGGATCCGCTCTGTTCCGGGCCGCCACCTCATCGGAAGACACGGTGGAATGCCTGATCTCAGGCAAGCTGCGCACGATCCGCTCCACCGGCCCGCAGCCGCCCGCCAACGCGGGCAACTGGCTCACCGCCTTCTACTTGGCGCTCGTCTGCCGCGAACGCGAACGACTCACAGAGCTGAGCAACGTCCCGATCTCGCTGCTGCGCGAGTCCGGAGCGGTGTACGACGAGTACATCTACGACTGGGTCGACACGCTCCAGACGTACTGGAAGCAAGGTCCCGCTCTCGGCGACAAGTTGGTGGCCGCGATTGATGGCACGGATCCCGAGGTTCTGCAGGCCGCCGACCGCAGTCTGATGCTGCGTGTCCTGTATCCCCCGCTCAATCTGTTCTACCGCTTCGTCCGAGGCGACGGTGAGCGCTTCAACGTCGAACTGGTCAAGGCCCTGGAATGGCACAAGGAATACTGGACGGCAGAGGAGTCGACGGCTGCGCAGGTGAGCGGTCTCGTCGCACTGGGCCCCCTGGCCATGGCCTGCCTCGCCTACGACGGCGGCATCGCCATCGAGGTGGAGTCGGGATACATCCCCAAGTACCTGCTGGAACGCGGTCGCGTCGGCGACTTCCCTACCTGATCCCCAGCAAGGAGTGCCCGCCCACCCCCGACCAGGCCATCGACATCGTCCGCAGCCGCTACGCCCAACCCAAACCTCCGGACGGGCCCCCGCCGAATCGAACGTCCACGACATCGACATCGACATCGACATCAGAACGGAAGCGGAGAAGGAACGCGATGGAGATTCCGCGACATGAGTTCCCGACGCGAAATGTTGTGTCGGTCCTGGAACCCCATGCCAAGCGTTTCTGGCGCAACGTAGAAGCCCTTCAGAACGAACCCTCGTGGTTCTCGAACCCTCGTGGTTCTCGAACACTCTGGCCTCCGCCGTCCAGACCCTCGGCCTGCGTTGCGCGCTGGACCCGGAGGCCGACAAACTCGAGACCTGGGAAACCTGCGTCACCGCCATGCAGGTCGGCTCCGCCCTCTTCGCATCGACCCAGGCCACGACCGGCAGCATCGAGTACCGCATCGATCACAAGATGCGGACCATCCGCGCCGGCGCCCTGCCCCGCGCTCACGCCGGCAACTGGCTCAACGCCTTCTGGCTCGCCTGCATCTGCCGCGAAAAGAAACGCATGACCGAACTGTGCCAGTTCCCCGTCTCACAACTTCGCCAAGCCGACGGCGTCTTCGACGAGTACATCTACCACTGGGTGGAAGCACTGCAGGCCTACTGGCTCAAGCGCCCCGAATTCGGCGACAAACTGGTGGCCGCGGTCGACGGAACCGTCCCCGCCGTCCTACAGCACGCACCACGCGACGGCGTCCTCCAGATTATGTATCCACCCATGAATCTCCTGACCCAGCTCGCACGCGGCGACCAGGACAAGTTCAACGCCGAACTGGCCAAGGCCATCGAATGGCACAAGGACTACTGGACCCGCAACGAAGACCGCAAACTTGAATCCCAAGGCCTCATCGCCCTGGGCCCGCTGGCCCTCACCTGCCTCGCCGTCCAGGCCGGCTTCACCATCACCGTCGAGTCCGAATACCTCCCCAAACACCTCATCGCCGGCACGCGGATCAACGAATTCCCCACGTAGCCCCAACCAGACTTCCCGAGCAGCAGAACGGAAACACATGGCTCCGGACATCCCCGCCCCAGCACCACAAGGCCCACCGACCACCCCCGACCAGGCCATCGAGATCGTCCGCACCCGCTACGCCCAACCCAAACTCCCCGACGGCACCCCCGCCGAACTCCAGGTCCACGAGTTCGACATCGGCTACCTGGTGTACGCAGTCTTCCCACCCCGCACCGACCCCACCGGCCGCCCCCAGCCCGCCCCACCCGGCGGAGCCAAGATCGTGGTGTCGAAGGAGACCGGTGAAACCGTCACCGTCCCCAACTACCCGATCGAGCAGGCCATCGCGCTGTACCGAAAGAACCGCACGCGCAACACATGACGGCCGGGCAGGCCCACCCGGGCAAGCCCTCCGCACCGCTCTCCCTCGACCGCCCCACCACCCCAACCAGGACTGATACCCATGGCCGGCGCACCCGATGGCTACGCACCGCACCCCTACATAGGCGGCCGCACTGCAGTGCTGCGCGCCCTCGCCGCCTGGCGGGCGGAGTGGCCGGGCACCCCGCGCGTCCTGGTCCTGACGGGAGACCCGGGCAGTGGTCGATCACATCTGCTCACCGGGTTCCTGATGCTCTGCGACCCCGAGTACCGCAAGCGGCTCCCCCTGGACGACCTCGACCCGTCGACCGTGCCGCCCGAGCGGCCCGCGCCCGCCGTGCCGGGGGCGGCCGGGATGACCGCGGCCCAGGTCGTCTGGCTTCTCGTCGATCATTTCGGCCTGGAGGCCGACGACGTATCGGGCGTATTCACCGAGCTGGCCGCCCTCGCGGGCCCCGTGACCGTGGTAGTGCCGGACGTCGACCGGGCCGGACCGGTACGCACTACGGGCGAACCAGCCCGGCTCACGCAAGAGGTACTCAAGCCTCTCGCCGCGATCGAGACGGTCCACCTGCTCACTGAGTTGCCTCGCCGGCTCGCAGACGAGTTCGCAGCCGGCCTCCCTGTCGGCACCGTGCAGGTCATCGATCTCGATGCACCGCAATGGGCAGACCCGCAGGGCCTGGTGCTGCAGGCCGAGGCTCTGCTCAGCCCTCAACTCGGCGCACGGGACATGCCGTTCACCACCGACGCCACGACGCGACGGTCTCTCGCCGAGGCGATCGGACGCCGAGCCGGGACCAGTCCGCTCACCGTAGAACTCGCCGTGCAGAGCATCCTGACGAGTCCGGGTACCGTCGCCCCGCGCGACGATGCCCTCCTCCCCTCGTCCATCGGCCAGGCACTCGACCTGCACGCCCGCCGCCTCGGAGCCGACCCGCAGACACTGCGAGACCTCCTGGCGCCTCTGGCCCTCGCGGAGGGCGACGGTCTGCCCGTCGACATCTGGGCGCAGCTCGTCAACGCCGTTGCAGGCAAGGACATGAGCGGGGTCATCGCGGGCAGCAGCGCGCTGACCGGACCGTTCGTCCAATCGCTTCAGTCGGACGGGGACGGCGGCACACGTACGCTGCTCCAGCTCCTGCACCCGGCCATCGGTGACGAGATCCGTGCCGGTCTGCCGAACGTCCGCGCGGCTCAGACCCAGATCGCGATGGCCCTGCTGGAGGCCGTACCGGAGCAGGACTGGAGCAAGGCCGACCCCTACGTACGCGACCACATCGCGGGCCACACCCTGGAAGCGGGCCTGCTGCCCCAACTCCTCACGGACCCAGGGCTGTTCGTACACGCCGACCCGGTGCCGCTACGCGCCGCCGTCGAAGCCATCCCGACCGATGAGCTCGGCGCACCGGCCCGTACATACCTGCGTACGGCCCCCCTGCTGACCCGCACCCAGGCACCCGCCGTGCTGCGCGCCGCCCTCCTGGAGACCGCGTTCGTCGAGGACAGCCTGCCCGACTACGCCGACGCCATCCACCGGCTCGGCCTCGACCTGCCCTGGCAGACCGTGTGGAGCCTGCCCGTCCCCGGCATCACCGCCGTGACCGTCGGCAGCCTGCCCCGTCCCCGGGGGCAGGCCACCCCCGTCGCCGTTCTCGTCGTTCCCGCGGGTACGCCCGGCGCGCACTCGGTCGGCGAACCCGGCGGCACGTCCCATTCCGCGGTACTCGTCCACGGCCTCCTACGGACGGACGACCTCGGCGACACCGACACCGCCCCCGACCCGACGCAGGTCCTGCGACCCTCCGAGGAGGAGCGGGCCACCGCCCCACTGGGGCTGAGCCGCGGCGCCGACTACCTGCGCGTCTGGAACCGGGCGAGCGAGGAGGTCGTGGCCACGCTGATCTCGGACACGCCCTTCACCACCGCCGACCTGTCCCCCGACGGCATCCTCCTCGTCGCCACCGAACGCGGAACGAAGGCCCTCCGCATCCACCGGACGGACCCGACGACAGCCTCGTAGCGGACGCAACCCTACGCACCGCAGGGTCAGCCATCCCAACCGCCCGAAACGACCTACATGAGTACGGAGTTCGCAAGGGCGCAGAGGCCACAGCCCAGCAGGCCGCCGAAAAGCAGGCTGACGCCGGTGATGGCCATCCCACGCCGCATAGGGCGTCTACCGGAACGGAATGCGGAGCTCAGCATGAACAGCGCCACGCCGAACATCGCCGCAGCGACGCACCAATACCGCGCGCCCTCGACGTAGAACGACACGTAGGTGCCGCGGTCGAACGACACCGGGCTGAAGGCCACCGCCTGAACCTTCTCGCCCTCGTCGTAGTCCGCACCGGGCTCGAAGTCCTCCACGTCGTAGCGGAGCCCGCCATCGTCGGAACGGAAGGTGCCGGAGCACTCCACGTCCTCCCCGCTGACATCCTTGCCGCAATGCTCGATGGTGATCGTCCCGGGCGTGCCGTCGGCCACCTTCCCGGGGCCTTCCTCATAGCCCGCGCCGATGAGGACCAGGCCGAAGAGCAGGATGAGGACGCCCAGCACCCCGGCCCCTACGCGGCCGCCGACGCCCCGTTTCGCGGCAGCGGGACCGGCGTCGGACCCTCCCGTTCCGACCTTCCGCAGGTTCCCTCCGACGCTCGCGTCCGTCTTCAACTCTGTCCCGCTCCTCTGCGTGGTGCTCGTGTGGCCCGCCTGGCTCCGAAGATCTTGGCGAGGTCGGTTCGTGCAGGTCAAGCTGCTTGGATCGGCCGAAGCGGAAGCGAAACCGACTGGCTGGGTCCCTACCGGTCGAGCCCCAAGTGCAGGCCCGCACTTCCCCGCCCCGGCCCGCACCCTGTCGTGCCTGCCCCTCGGCGCCCTCCACGCGGCCCACTCTGGCTCCGACAACCCCCTCCTGATCTCACTGATAGCTTGCTGCTCCTGCCAGTTCGCTCCGTGGGGGAATCAATGAGCCAGCCGCCGTTCCAACCGCCACCGCCGCCGGCACAGCCACCGCAGAACCCCTACAACCCGTACACCCAGCCCGCCCCACCGCACCAGCCACCGGGTTTCGGACCGCCGCCTGCCCCTGGGCAGCCCCCGATGCAGGTCGGACCGCCGCCTGTCCCGGGGCAGCCGCCGGTGCAACCGATGTACCCAATGCAGCCCGGACCGCCGTTCCAGGCGCCCCCCTTCGGACAGCAGCCGAACGCGAGCGGGCATCCCGTCGGCGCGGTCCTCCTCGGGTTCTTCGTCTCTGTCGTCGTCTCGCTGCTCTACAGCGGTCTCGTCCTGGCCACGTACAAGGATCTGTCGCTCACCGCGGCCAACACCCTCTACCTGGCCCACGCGCTCCTCAACGGAGTGATTGTCGGCGCCTTGGTCGGCTCGGTGGCTCACCGCAGCAACGGCGCCCAGATCGGTGGGGCCGTCATCGCCGCGCTCGGCGCCTTCTTCGGCTACGCCAACGCCCTCCCGCTCATCATCGCCGAGAGCCAATCGCCCACCGCTGTCTGGGACATGTTCGAGTACGAGCCCTTCTTCCCGGCCAAGGCCTGGTGGAACGACCAAACCGGCGGCGGAGTCGACTGGTTCTCCCCGCTCGGCCTCGTGGTCGCCGCAGCCGCCGCCTGGGGCCTCGCCTACGTCGTCGGTAACAAGCGCCGTCAGGTGTGACTCTTCGCCAGGTACTGGTCCGGGCCGCCGCCAGAGGCCCGGTCGGTAGCCCGGCACCTGACACCGCGCCTGATGGGCCGCCTCGGACGCGCGGACGGCCTGGTCTTCCTCCTCGCGGGCCTCGCCCTGAGCGGATGGGGTGCGTACGAGGGGGCGTACCTGGCGGGATGGGCGGGCACGCACGGCACCCTGACGGTGCAGCAGTGCGAGGTGAGCTACCCCAACACGGCACCCTCACATCGACTGACAGCTCGGCGTGGGCCTCGATGGAGCCAGGGTGTCCTTCCTGGTCAGCTACTTCTTCTTACCGGCTTCGTTGGCACGAGAAAAACGGCTTCGGACAACTGCCTTCAGTCGACCTGTCTCAGCGGAAAGTGGGGTTGTCGCCGAGACTCGCCAACGCTACTGCGATACAGGCGACAGCCATCGCCCAACGGGTGCGACCGATCCGGGCGAGCACAGCACCCGAACCGCTGACGACGACGCCAACGGCATACGTGACGACCCAGACACCCACCGCGTCGCCCCTGCCAAGACGTACGACGATGAGGACGAGGCACATGACGGCGACCAACCCGGCGAACGCCACGTACATCCGACGTGCCTGCCGCGCGTCGCGCCGCCGTCCCTCCACGAGCCCCAGTCGGCCCTGAGCCTGGAACTGTGTCCGCAGCTCGTCCGCGCCACCCCCGGAAGAAAGTGGCTGTCCATCCGTCCTGTCCGGCCTGTTCGCCGCCTCACCGTCATGCGTTGTCATGGCAGCGGAGCCTAGCGGTCGACGCCATGCCTGACGGGGGCGCGGAGACGTTCCCTGCCCCCCCGCCTCATGGCGTGTTCCCACGGGCTCTCCCCTCCCCTCCACTGCCACTGTCGTACGCACCGGCCGGCGAGCCTCGCGGCGGATGATTCCCTCTGGCAGCGCGCTCACGACGATCAGACGATCAGTGGCCTTGTCCTGTTCGACGGCATTGCGACAACCGCTGGGTTCGGAGAGGGTGGGCCCGGCTTCGTATGTAGGCGACCGAGGTCACGCGCAAGCTCTGACGCCGCTCAGTTCAGGACCACCGTCAGCACCGCGAACCAGGCGACCTCGACGGCGAGGGCGCCGAGCGACCACGGCCACTCACGACGTCGATAGCCCCTGATCGCGCCCGTCGCGGCCGCTGCCATCAGCAGCGAACCGACGACACCGACGAAGATGCCTCCGCCTACGAACAGCAGGGCGAGGGAGCCGAGACCAGTCATCGCCGCGAGCAGCAGCGAGAGCCCCAGGACGTTGATCCTGATCCGGTGCCACACCTCGGCGCGGGGTTCCTGGCCGTACGCCGCGGACAACGGGGACCGGTTCAGTTCCCCCTGGAGGTCATCATTATTTCGGTTCGGCATGTGGGGTAACGTACCGCAGGGCCAGAATCGGACACGGGATGCATACATGGGATTCGACGTTCAACCGGATGATCTCGACAGCTATGCCTCGCAGGTGGGAAGAGCCGCCGAGGACTTCCAGCACACCGGTCGTTACGCCCAGCAGCACGGCAATGTGGCGGTGTCCAACGAAGGCCTCTTCGGCCTGATCGCGGGGGCGCACAGCGGCGTCCTGGAACGCGTGAGCGCGGCGCTCACCAAGGCGGAGTCCGTGCTGCGTGCCTCCGAGAAGGAACTGTCCAAGAGCGCCACGTACTACCGCGAGACCGATCACGGCAACGCGGCCGGGCTCGACGCCACCTACCCCACCAGCAAGCGCTGATCGCCGCTCACATGCCTGGAGGATGCTGAGTGTCCGGGTTCACCGACACCGCCGAGCCGACGAGCCGTCTGACGCCGCCCAATACGCCCGAGGAGTTCTCGCAGGGCGCGCTGCTCGATCTCTTCAATGACGCCAGCGACCTGGTGAGCCCCACGTATTGGATCACCGAGGCGTACAACGCAGTCTTCGGATTCAATCCGCTCGACGAAGTGATCCAGTGGTTCGCGGGTGACTGGGAGTCCTTCGCCAAGTGTGCCGAAGTGTGGCAGAACATCGGCAAGGCCTGCGACGACATCGCGAACAATCTCAGCTCCGGTAACAAGGCGCTGGATTCGACGTGGAACGGCAACGCCGCCGACTCGGCCTACGTGTACTTCGACGAACTGGCCAAGAACCTCAACCAGAGCGGTCAGACCTTCGATTCCCTGGCCGACACCTACAAGTACCTCGCGCACGCCGCGTACTCGGCCGCGGAGGGCATCAAGGGCTATATCGGCGGAATCATCGACGGTCTGATCATCGTGGGCATCGAGTTGGCCGCCGGCACCTTGCTGTCGTGGACCGGCGCGGGCGCCCTCATCGGCTACGGCCTCGCCGCCCTCGAGGTCACCCGGATCCTGAAGATGTGGGGTGAGGCCACCCAGATGTTCGGCACTGCCCAAGCCATCGTCAACGGCGGGGTGGGCACACTCGAGGGCCTCGGCGCGGCCGTCTACAGCCACCTCCAGAACTTCCCCGAGGTCGGCGCCACCTATGACAATCCAGCCGTCGCTTAGGACGCGGGCGAAAGGAAGCGCAAAGCATGGCCGACCAGGAACGTCAGATCGGCGATGCCGACCTGACGGACATCACGCATGACGAGGTCCGGGCCAGGGCCCTGCGCAAATCGCTTCAGCGGCTGGCAGACAGCCAGTCGGGCAACGGCGCCCTGCAGGAGATGGCCCGGGAGGTTCTCTCCGGCCGCATCGGCCTGCGTGAGGCGCTGCGCGTCGGGCCGTACTCCGAGGCACTCGGCGAGCGCATCGCCCAGGCGCGCGAAGCGTACGAGCAGCAGTCCCCGGAGGAACGGGAGCAGCAGCGGACCGAAGCCCTCCGCTATCTCGAGGCGCAGCGCGAGGAGATCGAACAGGAGCGGCAGGAACAACAGGCAACCCGCCCCGGCACCCGACACAGCGGCCGCGACTGGCGACTCTAGTACTGCGACGAACTCCCGTGCCCCGTCGGCGAGTTGCTGTCGCGGGGGAGAAGAAGCGCGCCGTCGCGCCGGGCAGGGACCCCGACAGCCCCGAAGGCCCTCTGCGCGGGGACGTGTGGCAAGGCACGGTCGCCGTCACCGGCTTGGGCACGCCCGACATCATCATGGTCCAGCTGGTGACGCCCGCTCTCCATCTCGCGGACGTGTACCAGGACATCCTTCTCGGGGTTGCCCGTACGTTGACGTTCACCGACCCGACGAAGCCGGAGCCGACACCGGACAGCGAGCCGCGGGCGGGCTCAGTCGAGGCAGCCATGCGCAACGACTTCGGATAAGGACGAAACCCTCTCATGAACAATCCGCCCGTGGCACCCGACGTTACGCAGGTGCTCAAGCACAACCGCACGCTGCTGTACAGGCACATCGCCACGCGCCTCGCACTCGCCGTGGTCCTGTTCGCGGTGCCGTTCGTGGCGCACCTGGTCGGCTATGGCGCCGCCCTGCCCGCGTTCGGTATCCCGGCCGCCTTGTTCGTGCTGATCTTCCTGGCACTCCGGCTGCGCCACGGGTCGCGGCTCGGGGTATGCGAGAAGGTGCTGCACACCTACCCCCTGGAGTACCGCGATCGGGTGTCCAAGAAGGGCTCCGAGTGGAAGTACAAGAGCACGGTCATGTCCATGAACTGCAACCCTAGCCGTCTGTCCCCAGTACCGGTTATCACTCGGGCGCCACCCCTGTTTTCTGGTCCGCCAAGCCCGGTGCTGTCCCGTACGGCCGTTCACCGCAGGTGGCCGAGGAAGGCGCTCCAAGCATGGTGGCTGAAGGCGAGCACGGGGCCGGTCGGGCGCTTGCTGTCGCGTATGGGGATTATGCGAGGGAGGTCGTCCGCGACCTCGACACACTCGTTGTTGCCGCCGCTGTACGTGCTGCTGCGCCACCTCGCGCCCGACAGATCCGGCGTGCTGCGGCGTGTGGTTCTCATGGTCCCTGCTCCTTGGCCCTGCGCTGGATGAGGGCGCGGGACTCCACCGGAGAGAGAGCGGATGTGCGTGCGGCGTCGAACAGGTCCCGGTATCTCGCGACCTCTGCCTCTCGCTCCAGCCATGTGGATCCGGTCGGGTTGTCCGCCAACACCACGTCCAGCGCTCCCTCTTCGGGAAAGCCCAGCACCACGTACGGGCCGAACATACTCGCATGGGCACCACGGGAGAACGGCAGTACCTGGACGGTCACGTTGGGGCGCTCCGAAGCGTCCAGAAGATGCTGTAGCTGCGCCTTCATCACCTGCGGCCCGCCGACTTGCTGGAGCAGTACGGCCTCCGACAGAACTGCCCAGAGACGTAGAGGTGAGTCGCCGGTCAAACGCTGCTGACGAGCCAGGCGCACCTGCACGAACTTCTCGATCTCGTCCCCCGAATCCCATTGCCGTGATGCCACCGTCACGGCCCTGATGTACTCCGGGATCTGGAGCAGGCCGGGGACGAGCTGTGCCTGGAAGGTACGGATGGACTCCGCCATGGCCTCCAAGGCGATGTAGTCGCGATAGGTGTCAGCGAGGACGGAACTGTACTGGTTCCACCACCCTTGCCTGCGACGCCGGTTGGCCTTGCGGGCCAGTACGGTCAGCCGCTCACGGAGCTCGGCGTCCAACACCTGATACGCCTGCAGCATGGCCATCAGGTCGGGAAGCCGAACCGCCACCCGCCCGTTCTCGATACGGCTGATCTTGCCCTTGGTGCAGTCGAGAGCATCGGCGGCCTGGACCGTCGTCAGCCCCGCCTCCTCTCGCAACCGGCGCAACTCGTCGCCGAGTTGGCGCCCGAGGACGGTCGATGGGTTTGGGGTGACGCTCTTGACAAGCATGCCAACACATTTAGCAGAGCAACAGGTCCGGCGAAACGTCCCTAACTCGAAAGAGGGAATATCGACATCAACTCAAATGGAAACGTTGCAGACTCGCCCGGTGCGCATCCATCCTGCTGCCCATGGACACCGGCGTCCCGCTGCCTAACTGGCCTTCTCTGTAGGGGATCCCGGTCGAACGTCGACTCCCTTGGGGGCTGCCAGTGGCCGTACCGAACCAAGTCTCTTTCCGGCTACCCCGTCGCCGCAGCAGCGTTCCCAGAGCGCGGGCCTTGCTCTACGCGATGCTCCGAGACTGGCTCATCGATCAAGAAGTCCTCGACTCGGCGGAGTTGGTCCTGTCGGAACTGGTAACCAACGCCCTACGGGCTCGGGCACCACGCGACCGCCAAGTCGGTGTGCACATCACACACTCGGAGGAGGACGGGCTGCTGCGGCTGGAGGTGTGCGACGCCGGGGAAGGCCGACCAGAGGTGCGGAACCCCAGCGAGGACGACGCCGGCGGACGCGGGCTGCTGCTGGTGGAGGCGCTGACCCACCGCTGGGGTGTACAGGAACGCGAAGGCGATATTGGGAAGACGGTCTGGGCGGAGATCAAAGCCCCGAACATCGCGGCCGTCCAGGTCGAGAGAGAGATCGCGGCCGTAACGCTCCACGCCGGAGATGAGGTCAAGCTGCGGGGAGCGTGGCGAACAGTCCGCAGTGTCCAGGGCGAGCGGTCTACCTCGGGCGGGTTCGTCATGGTGCTGCGGCTGGATTACGGCCCTACGGTGCGCCTGGACGCCGCCGAGCCGCTGATCATGCGGAGTGGAGGGCGACATGGTCAGTGCGGCTCCGCGGGAGACGGTGCAAAGTGAGTGGCCGAGCGGCTCCGCTGTCGGACTGCGTCAGTCGGCGACCCGCGCACCGATGGCCCGGGCGCGGCGGCGGGCTTCAGGGCTGAGACCTTTGCGGCGGGGGGAGGTGCGGTGGTTGAACGCGCTGGGCTGGGCAGCGTAAGTCAGCGTCTTCAGACCGGTTTTGGCGATTACGCAAGCGAAGCGGGGGTCGCCCGCGTACCACAGGTCACCGTCGAAGCCCTTGCGTGCGATGCGGTCCCAGGGCCGGAAGAAGAATCCGGAGATCTTCGGCGACACCGTCTTCTCCGGCCGGTCGGGATCGGGCAGGACGAAAGAAGCCTTGCGCCCCCGTGCGTCGTACCGAACGCCACCGGGCTGCTGACGCCAGGGGTAGACCGTCAGGATCCGGCGCATCCGCCCGAATCTGCACAGCTTGATGAGCGACATGACGGCGTTGTACATGAGCACGGCCAGCACGACCGTCATGGGCACCACTGCCCCCACGGGCAGCAGCCCGGCCGTGACGAACACCGCACCCCACCACAGCGCCACCCAGCCGAGGAACCTGGCCAGCTGCCCTGCGGCCCAGCGGGACAGGGCACTGGCGGTGCCGGGTCCCTCCCAGGCCACCGGGCCATCGAAGCCGCCCTTGTTGTTCAGGTTCATGCTCACTCGTCGCTCACCTCGGTCAGCCGAAGTCGGCCGTGATGCTGTCCTTGATGCTGTCGGAACTTCCGTCGTGCTTGTCCCCGCGTAGTGTCCGCTCGATGTCCGGCAGCGGATTGTGGAAAGCCACGGTGTGCGCGATGCCTTTCATCAGGTCGCGGTAGTGCCCACGGGCGGAGACGGCCGTGGTGCTCAGCGCGAGGACCGCCAGCTGCGCCCCGGACGGCGCCGGAATGTAGACATCGCACTGGTAGAGATCCTTTGCGGACATGCCCGCCACGGCGGGCACGGTCACGAGGGTGTCGCAGAACGACCCGGGACGGCCTCCGGGCAACGTCAGGAGCTCCACGTTCGTCGCGTTTTCCCGCAGGGAGACCGCGCGTACCGCAGTGAGCTTCGGCGGCGCCCACTCGATGTCCCGCAGCGCCGCCGTGACCACGGAGACCGCCGATGAGCCGTCATCCGCGAAGTGCATGCCGAGGGAGCAGCCGATGACACCCTCGCTGCGCATCTGGGCGACCATGAAGCGCATGTCCCGCAGCGCACCCACATAACGGTCGTGCTGCTCCTCGGGCACGCAGCTCAGGATCAGCGCCATGACGTTCATGAACTGCTCTTCGTGCTCCGTGCCCGGATCCGGGTCGAGCGCTTCGAGCGGTACGTCGACGTAGCCGTCGGGCAGCGCGTACCAGAGCTTGGCGCTCGTGTCCCGGGCCGAGTCATCGATCACCAGGCGCAGCGGCTTCTCCTCGGTGTTCTCCGACATCTCCGCGTTCTCCGCGTTCGCCACGTTCTCCGTCATCGCAGCACCGCCCGCAGCGTGGCCTGGATGGGGCCGATCGCCCCGGGCGCGTCGAAGATGCCGGCACGGCCGCCGTCGATACCCGTGGCTCCGTCCTTGCCGGGCTGGAGCGCGTCGATCTGGTCGGCCGCGAGCCCGAACCCGGCCGTGGCCACACCGGCGACGGGTGAGGCGTAGGCCAGTGCCTTGGTGAGGCCTTCGCCTCCGCCCACGCCCCGGACGATCAGGTTTCCGATGGGACCGGCGTCCGTCGCGCTGGGCATCAGCCGCCCGGCGGCCGTGACGGTGTCATCGCCGAACCGGCCGAGGAACTGGCCCACGCTCACCGACTCGCTCGCGAAACGGGTCGACTGAATCGCACCGTTGAGACCGCGCGTCACGGCGCCCACAGCCGGCACCGCGCCCAGCGCGTCGCCGGCGAGCCCGATGGAGTTCTCCCAGAAGTCGGAGTCGAGCTCACCCTTGGTGATGCCGTCCCAAAGCGAGGCGCGCACCTGGGGGTTGGAGAGCCTGGACGCCATGGTGGCCAGGCTGAGGGCGCCCGCGGCGAGCAGGAACGCGATCCCGAACGGCCCCGTGCACAGCAGTGCGAGCAACCCCGCCACCGCAGCCAACACACTGAGAATGTTGGTGAGGTTGTCCCCGATCCAGCTGAGCGCCTTGCTCAGCCATCCCGGCTCCTCGGGCGCCAGATCCTTCGTGGAGTCCTTCAGCTTCGACGCGAGGTCCCGTGCCTCTGCCTCGTGCGTCCCCTCCAGCTCCCGCGCCTTCCGCATCACCTCGTCCAAGGCGCCCTGCGCGTTGTTGACGGCGGTGACGGCGTCGTTGAGCCGCGCGGTGGCCGCGTTCAGGCGGGTCTGGGCGGCCTCCAGCTCCGAGCCTTCGGCGAACGTCTGCCCCGCGAGCTTCAGGTCCGGGTCCTGCTTGGCCGTCTCGTGCTGGGAGTTGGCGGTCTTCAGGTCGCCCTTGTGGTCGGCCGCCTCGACGTCGTACTTGTGCGCCAGCTCCCTGCGGCCGGTCAGACCGCCGTGCCACGTGCCGAGGTGACCGGCGGCCAGGGTCAGGGACTGGTGGGCGTCCTTCATGTACTTCGGCAGGTCGCCGTCGAGGGCCTCGCGGAAGCCCACGGCGGCGTCGCCCTCCCAGAAGCTGGACTCGCCGAGCAGCTTGTCGATCTTCTGATACGCGGTCTGCAGCGCGCTCGCCGAATTGTTGAGCTGGGTGCGGAGCTTCTCGACTTCACCCGGCTGTCCCGGCACGGGATTCCACCCGAGGTGCACATACGGATTCTGTGCCACCGTGATCACTTCCCCGCAGCCGCGGCGCGCTTGAAGCTCTCCTCCAGGGAGGTCTCCACTTCGCGGTAGTTGTCCGTGTTCTTCTGGAGGCCTTCGGTGAGCTTGCCGATGCGCTCCTTGATCTGCTCGTTGCCGTACTTCCAGCGCTCCTGGAACGCGTCGCACGCCTCGTCCAGCTCCGGCGTCCCGATCTGGTCGGCTCGCACATGCTGGAGGGCTGTCCGCACCTGCTCAAGGGAGTCATGGGCTCCCTTGAGGTCCTTGGTGAAAGCAGCGAGCTGATCAATGTCGGTCTTGAAGTGGTCCCCCACGCAGGTCTCCCCGTTCGCGTATCGGCGGTCGCATCGGCAAGCGACAGCCGGCAGTTGAATGGGCCGATCATGCCATAGGGCGGCAAACACACCGCACTGCTCTACAACTGATGCACATCACGGCTGAGGCTGGCGGAGAGCCATCCCTACGGGTTCTACGACCTGGCCGCGGACACCGGCCGGGGCAACGTCGACCCCCACCCCGACACCGACCTCGATACCTCCACCGTCGCGGTCGCCTCGATCCGCCGCTGGTGGCAGGCCCGGGACCAGCTCGACTGGCGAGGCTCGCCATGGCATCGTTCCGATCAGCAACGTGTGAGGAAGAGCTCGAGGTCGTTGACCCCACGGTAAGCGACGACAACCGAGAGTGCTGCCCCCGCTCTTGCCAGACGGGGTGACGGCGAGCTTGCCAGCCGTCTCGGGCGCGGGGATGCCACCAGCGCCGAGGGTCGCGGAGAAGCCCGCAGGCATCGCATGCCACTTGAAACCTTCGTCCACCCACTCCAGACATGGACGTTCTCGTACGTGGCCCCCAGCAGGCACGCCCGCCTGCTGCCCCGCACTGCGTCCCAGTGACCAATCCGGCCGAAGGTCCAGATCAGCCAAGAACGCGGCTATCGCCTGTGCCCGGCCGGTGAAGCCCCTCGATCGATGCAGTAGAGATCGTTGACTAATCTGGATCTTGATATGAAGTTGAAGGTCTCAACTGCCAATGCACGGGGAATCAGATGAGTCAAGGCTTTGGCGTACAGAATGATGCACTGCGGACGTATGCCCGTCGCACCGAGCCGGACGTCGAGCGGGTCCAGCGAATACGCAACCGGATCCAGCAACTGGAGCTGTCCGCTGGCACCTTCGGCAAGCTGCCCGAGTCGGACGAGCTGAAGGCCGACTACGACGCGAAGCAGCAGGACGCAATCAAGGATTTGGGTGACGCGGCCGACGCCCTGCAGAACATCGTCGACGCGGCGCGGGCGACCGCGGACCGCTACGACGGCAACGAGCAGAACACGGCAGCCGGTTTCGGAGGCGCGTGACCGTGGACATACTCAGCCGGCTCGGCGTCAGCATCAGCGGGCCGTTCTCCGACACCCTCGACGAGATCGTCCGGGGAATCATCAAGCAGTTCGGTCTCGAGGACGACCTGGAGAAGGTCAGCGGTGACAACGAGAAACTCCTCGAGACGGCCGCCACATACCGGCAGGCGGCCCGGGACCTGCGTGGCGTCGTCCAAGACCTGGAGGCTGAGAGGGCAACACTCCTGACACAGTGGAGTGGTGAGGCCGCCGACGCGTTCCGCGCGAAGTCACTGGCGTTCGAGATGGCGCTGAACGGCGAAGCCGAGGACATGGACACCATCGCCACGCTCCTCGAAACGGCTGCGGAAGCCTGTGCCATGGCCGAGCAGCTGATGATCGATCTCATCGTCGAGATCATCGAGATGGCGTTGGCCGCGGCGGCCACGACGGCGATTCTGTCGCTCCTGACGGCCGGCGCTGCCGCCGCGATCGGACCTCTGATCGCGGCAGCCGGGATCGCCCAGAAGGCCCTGAAGGCCGTCAAGATCACTGCCAATCTGGCCGACAAGCTGAGCGACCTTGCGAAGACGCTCAAGGCGATCAAGCGGGCCGAAAAGCTCGCGAGCGAGCTCAAGAAGCTGGGCGCGGGGAAGAAGAAGGCCGAGGACGCCTACCGCATGGGGCTGGCCCGCTACCGCGGCAAGGTGGACGGCGTCGAGGCCGGCAACCAGGCCGACCTGGCCCAGTACGTCGCGTTCCAGGCCGCCAAGCGCGGCATCAAGAAGGGGATCGTCACACCGGTCATCGGCCAGGATGTGGGCGAGCCCATCCAGCGGGCGTACGACGAGTTCGCGCCCAGCGGCGCGCCTGGCGCGACACCGAAGGACGCGACGGCCTACGACCAGCAGCCCGAGTCGCGGAGTTTCGACGAGAGGATGGCCACGGCTGAGACGTCCACCCAGAAGAGAATGCGAGAGGACTTCGGGTGACCGCCGACGGGGTCGATGGACACGACATACAGGAGGGCTCGGATGACACGGGCTAGGACGGACGCCGCACTCCGGCAGTTGGCGATGGCAGCGCTCCAGGGAGACCGCGTGCTCCATCTGCAGCCCGTGGCGCGTCACTCCCGGGTGCCCAAGCCGCCGAAGGGGCGGCGGCCGGGCTCCCGCGTCCTCCCCCACGGTGGGCGCCGCCCCCGGCCTTCCGTCGGCGTACGGGTACGGGCGTGGCTGACTGGCTTCCTGGCGTGGCTTACCGACCCATTGGATTTCCTCGGCGATCTGCTTCTGATGCCATTCCGGGGGCTCTTGTGGCTCTGCCGAAGCAAGGAGAAGCGCCGTCGGGAGAAGAGACTCAACGGCGGATGGGACAGCGCGGCGGGAGGCCTGGGGATCGCTGTGTCCCTCTGGGGTGAACGCGTGCTGGTCGTCGGAGAGCAGCGAGTCAGCCTTCTGTATATCGGCGAGCGCGAGACGGAGATAGCCTGGGCCGTCCCCCGGGACCAGTTGGCCGGTGTGGAGCTTGCCGTCTGGGATGCCCACGACGAGCAGGCCACGCTGCGGTGGCACTTCGGGGATGGGTCGTGGTGCGACGTCAAGGCACAGGGCGCCGGATGGAAGTCCCTGGTCGACGCCCTGCCCGTACGCTGAGTTGGGCGACGGCCCAACCCGTGTCGGGGGGGCTGGACTTGGGTCGAGCAGTGGCTGTCGGCCCGCGTCGGTCGGCAACGCGCGCGCTTGAGGATGCGATATATGCGCCAGAGCCCGAACACGCTACGGGCATTCGACGTCATGACCCGTGTCGGCTTTGAGGTTGCTGATGAACGCTGTGAAGGGTCCGGCCGGGAAGGAGAGCGTGCCCCGAGCCCGGGCCTTCGAGTCGCGTATCGCGACTTGGGCGTGGAGGTTCGCTATCTCCACGCAGTTGTTACCGTCGCCGCTGCCTGAGTAGGACGACTTCCGCCAGTTGTCGGGGGTGGTCACGGCGCGCCTCACAGTTCCTCCGCCAGCCTGTGGATGAAGTCACGCGACCGCTCGGGGTCGAGCGACACAGCCTCCACTTTACGGAAGAGCGTTCGAAAAGCGCCGAGCTGGGCTTCGGAATCGATGAAGCCGGCACCCTGAGGCGCGTCGCGTACCGCCGTATCCAGCTTCGATACGACCCCGCCCACGTACATCATTGAGTTTGTGGCCCCGGCGAAGCCGTCCAGATCGAAGGGAATGACCCGCACCGCGATGTGGTCCGCTTCGGACAGTTCGAGGATGCGGGCGAGTTGAGCCCGTGTTGCCGTGCGGTCACCGACCCTGATGCGTAGCGCCGCTTCGTGAATCACCGCTTCATACGGGACAGGGGCCGGGTCCTCGATGATCACCTTGCGTGCCATCCGGTGGCGAACCCTCCGCTCGAGGTCGTCATCGGGCAGTTCGGGGACTCGGTACGAGAAGACGGCGCGGGAGTAGTCCTCCGTCTGGAAAAGACCGGGGACGTGCAAGAACTCCACATCCAGCCGATACCTGCAGTGGTGTTCCAACTCGGCAAGGTCCAGGAACGCGTTGGGGAGCTTGCCTCGGTACTCCTCCCACCAGCCCCGGGACCGATCGGTCGCCATGCCTACAAGAGCATCAATCAACTCGGCATCGGCGCACGAATAGCTGGCCGCAAGGCGCCGCACCGTGTCTTCACTCACGCCCCCGACGCCGGACTCGATCTGGCTTAGCCGGGCCGCGTCGGTTCCGAGCAATGCGGCAGCCTCGCGCCCCTTGAGTCCCGCCGCCTCGCGCAGTTTCAGCAGTTCGGTACCCAGTCGCGCCTGCCGCGCGGTGGGCTCCCGTCTCCGCGGCATGAGTGCCTCCTTGACCCAACAACCCTGGAACGGTGCCCCGTTCGGAGGCAAGATTACGGCAACGGCTTGCGATGTTCCAACATTGGACCCTACTGTCGGTGTTGCGAAGAACACGCTGCGAAACTGCGGGGTCTCGGAAGCGCACCACTCCGTCCTGCCATGACGGCTGCGGCGCTGCCACCGCCCACACTCCAGCGGAAATCGCCAACTCCCCTTTTCTCGACAGGAGTTCCGTCATGCCTGAAAACGAACCCTGGGAGTACTCCCTCTACATCCCGAACGACCCGCGCGCCGTCACCGTCTGTCGCCGTACCGCCCGCCTGATCCTCACGATGCACGGCATGATCCGCCTCGTCGACACCGCCGAACTCCTCGCGACGGAGCTGGTCTCCAACGCCGTACGACACACCAAGGGGCCCGCCGCCCTGCGTCTGCGGTGGCGGGGCGGTGTGCTGCGTATCGGTGCTTGGGATGCTGACCCCCAGCCGCCCGAACCGCCATCGAAGCTGGGCGA
The DNA here is from genome assembly GCF_040652275.1 of Streptomyces sp. NPDC048275. Lineage (NCBI taxonomy): Bacteria > Bacillati > Actinomycetota > Actinomycetes > Kitasatosporales > Streptomycetaceae > Streptomyces > Streptomyces sp. NPDC048275. Next base: position 44,383 of record NZ_JBEZLR010000033.1, on the reverse strand, counting down.
CTTGGTCGAAGCGGAGGAAGGTCGTGGTCTTGCGCTGGTTCGCGCCTGTGCCGACGTATGGGGCTGGCAGCCACTGGCCAGGAACGGCAAGCGGGGCAAGTACGTGTGGTGCGAGCTCGTTGCCGCCGTAAGGTCGTGCGATCAGGTCAGCGGGAGCTGACCATCCGGCCAGCCACCGAGTGCCTCCGACCTCTCATCGATCTTCACATTCAGTGTGGTGAGCAAGGTGTCCAAGTCGCTTGCCACATAACTATCTTGTGCGTCCCGTCCACGTTGCCAGTCGCATCGCCAGCACTCGGATGAACTCGTCAGGGGGTCGGCTCCGCGGCCATGGCTATCAGGCTCAGGATGCCTACAGGGATGGCGACCACGACGGCATAGCCCACCCGGTCGGCCACCTTCTGGCGCCGCGAGGGCTCCAGGCTGTGGGATTCCCGCCGCGGCTTGATCGCTTGGTACACGAGGCCCGCGAGGACGGCGACGCAGACCGCGACCTGCCAGAGTTCTCCCACGACGCCCCAGAACCCGACCCGCTGAATCGTCTGCGGCTCGATCCCCTGTTGCGCGCCGAACTCGGTGCCGTCCGGGTAGTCGTGCCCGGTATCCTTGAGGTGCACGTAGACGGCGTCGCTGGCAGTGCCGCCGTCAGGCGTGAAGTCCCCGTAGCAGTCGTAGTCGGAGTTCTTACGGGTGTTGCTGGTGTCGTTGCAGGTCTCCACCTTGTACGTGCCCGAGGTGCCGTAGACCCCTGCGGACAGGGCAAGGCCGGCGGTCGCGGTGACGCACCAGAAGGCGGTCACGAGGCCGAGAACGCCGCCGCACACCCAGCCCAATACGCGCATCAACCGCCTACCAAGATGTTCGGCTCCTTCTCCAACAGCCTGGAGATACCGGCCTGTTCAGCAAGGGCCCTGCGCTGCGGGTCGGCCTGGTCGCGCTCCTGCTCGTACTTCTCCCAGTCCACGGGCTGCACGAAGAGCATGTCGTTGCTCCCCGGCACGATCATGACGCCGCCGAAGGCCGGGTCACCGGCGAACCAGGCGCCGCCCTCCTCGGCCTCCTTCGGCCAGCGGCGCACCGTCGAGGTGTTGACCGCACGCAGAGAAGGGGCGCCGTGCTGCCCGCGCACCGAGAGCCGGACGGTGTGCACATCGCCGAGGTACTTCCACTCGGAGCCCTTCTTGGACACCCGATCGCGGTACTCCAGGGGGTAGGTGTGCAGCACCTTCTCGCACACCTTGAGCCGCGACCCGTGACGCAGCCGGAGGACCAGGAAGATCAGCACGAACAAGGCGGCCGGGATACCGAACGCGGGCAGGGCGGCGTCATAGCCGACCAAGTGCGCCACCAACGGCACCCCGAAGAGGACCACGGCGAGCGCGAGGCGCGTGACGATGTGCCGGTACAGCAGCGCGCGGTTGTGCTTGAGCACCTGCGTAACGTCGGGTGCCACGGGCGGATTGTTCATGAAAGGGTTTCGTCCCTATCCGAAGTCGCTGCGCATGGCCGCCTCGACTGAGCCCGCCCGCGGCTCGCTGTCCCGTGCCGGCGCCGACTTCACCGGGTCGGTGAACGTCAACGTACGGGCAACCCCGAGAAGGATGTCCCGGTACACGTCCGCGAGATGGAGAGCGGGCGTCACCAGCTGGACCATGATGATGTCCGGCGTGCCCGAGCCGGTGACGGCGACCGTACTTTGCCACACGTCCCCGCGCAGAGGGCCTTCGAGGCTGTCGGGATCCCTGCCTGGCGCGACAGTGCGCTTCTTCTCCTCCGCGAGGTAGCCGAGGCCGCATGGCAGTTCGAGCGGGCGCATCCCGGAGTCGGGGGTCGTCCGCGGCTGTCCCCGCGAGACCGGCGATCACCAGCTTTACATTGTGGCCGGACGTCGGGACAGTAGAGATTGTGAGGGTGGACGTCACAATGGTGCCGTCGTCGTCCGGGTGGTAACCGACCGCCCACACGTGCACGTTCTGTGCATTGAGCGTGGTGACCATGCCCGCATAGAACTGCAGGACCTGCGAGGCCTGCGCCCTCTGTTCTGCGGGCAACGTGTTCAGCTCCCGGACCAATTCCTCGATGCGCTCGCGCGGCGGAAACTAATGAACACCTATTGACCCTGGTACGGGGGTTGCTGGCCGTGGGGATTGGGCTGCTGGGGCGGCTGTGCGGGGGGAGTCGGGTATCCCTGATAGGGAGTTGGCGAGTAGGGCTGCTGGGCGGGCGGGTAGATCGGCTGCTGGGGCGCGTAACCCATGTTCTGCGGATAATTTCCGCCGGCGGTACTGCCGTTGCCGGATGTGCGGCGGCTACGGGTTACGGCGAAGACGATGACTGCGGCAATTACGGCTCCTACGCCGATGATGCCGACGACAAGGACGATAGCGCCCATTGACGAGATCCCTTCTCTTACTCGGATTGGTCCGCTGTGCTGATCCGACCGCAGGGTGAGTGGAAAGTCCCCTCCCCACCGCAGATGCGGTGTTACTCCTGCTACTACCTTTGGTACGGGGGTTGTTGGGCATAGGGATTGGGGTACTGCGGGGGCTGTCCCGGAGCAGTGGGGTACCCCTGATTGGGAGCTGCGTTGGGGTACGACTGATGGCCCATCGGGGGCTGGGGCGGGTAGCCCGTGCCATGAGCGGGGGTTCCGCCGTCGGAGCCTGGGCCGCCGTTACCTCCGTTGCGGCGGCTGCGGATCACCACAAGGACGATCACACCGACGATCACAACGGCTGCGATACCGCCAGCGAGGACGAGGACGAGGACGTTACTGGAGGAGGACTTCTTCTTCTTGGCCTGGGCCGAGGCGCCCGTTTCCTCAGATGCCTTGCCAGAAGTCGAGTTGGACGATTTGAGCTGGCCTAGAGGATTCTGCTTGGGTCCTGCAGGGATGTCCATTGTGACCGCCTGGCGGGGGCGTATAATCCCGTAGCCATACTCCTCGTCGGGTGCCTTTAGTCCCTTGTGGCCCAGGAACGAGGCCGACTTGATGAGGCGGTTGATGACCTGGCCTGCGGTGAGGTCGGGGTACTTTGAGCGGACCAGGGCAGCAGCTGCGGATACGTAGGCCGTGGCCTCAGAGGTACCGCTAGACACACCGTACCCATTGGACATTGCGTTATTTGCGCCGACGATTTTCACACCTGGTGCTGTGAGAGTCAGACCCTTTCCAGTATTCGAGTCTGTCCAGAGGTTGGCATCTTGATCAACGGCACCGACAGATACAACCCCGGGTAGTGCTGCTGGTTCACTTACAGCAACAGACCCTTCATTGCCTGACGCTGCAACAACTACAACGTCGTGTGCTTGCGCATACGCGATGGCATCACGACCTGCGCTTAGAGTCTTACCGCCACCATCGTTACCGAAAGAGAGATTTATAACGGTTGCGCCGTGGTCCGCTGCGTATCGAACTGCAGCTCCCCACGTCTCATCCAGATTCCTGTCTTCTCTCGTCTGGAGAGTGCGCAACGGCAAGATTTTAGCCTTCGGCGCAAGTCCAATCACGCCGTCGGCATTGCCCGCGCCATGCCCATGGCCAGCAATGATGCTCGCCATCTTTGTTCCGTGACCGATGATGTCCTCTTGGGCGTCCCCTCCGCCAGTGAAGTCTTTCCCTTCGAGGACCTGACCAGTTAGATCAGGGTGACTGCCGTCCACGCCGGAATCAACAACGGCTACAGTCACGCCTTCCCCCTGAGTCTCGGCCCAGGTGTCCTGCATCGCGAATACGTCCAAGACCCACTGCTGGTCCCTGACATAGTCTGCTGAGGCAGTCGGGGCCGAAGTGAGGAGCAACGCTCCTGTCAGCGCCACGACTCCCGCCGCTGGCCAGACTCGCTTGAAACCCACGTCCTTGCTCCTCACTCAACTACGACTGGCTCCCCCAGTCTTCATGCAGGCGAGCCGCACGGTTACTCCGTACGGCTCGCTGGTTTGCCTACTCGATCGTCTGCCACATACCGGTTGCAGTCTTCTTCCGAAATCCAGATCTCTTCGCCATAGATCAAGTAGTCGGGGCGATCAGACGGATCCGGGGACACGACCGTCCCAAACGACCTCTGCGTCGATTGCGGCGTCTGTGGCTCACGTCGAAGGCAATGCCCAACATCGCCGGGAGTACGAAGACGACGATGCCCAAGCACGATCCGCCGCTGCTGGATGGTAGGTCACTCCTACTGGCCTTGATGCGGAGGTTGTTGGGCGTAGGGGTTGGGGTACTGCGGGGACTGACCTGGAGCAGTGGGGTACCCCTGGTCGGGAGCCACGTTGGGGTACGGCTGATGGCCCGTCGGGGGCTGGGGCGGGTAGCCCGTGTCATGGGCGGGGGTTCCGCCGCCGGAGCCGGGGCCACCATTACCTCCGTTGCGGCGGTTGCGGATCACCACGAGGGCGATCGCACCGACGATCACAACGGCTGCGATACCGCCAGCGAGGACGAGGATGTTGCTGGAGGAGGACTTCTTCTTCCCGGCCTGGGTCGAGGTGTCTGTTCCCTTAGATGCCCCGCCAGGAGTGGAGTTGGACGCCTGGAGCTGGCCAAGAGGGTTCTTCTTGGGGCCTGCGGGGATATCCATCGTGAGCGCCGAGTAGGGCCGGGCAATCCCGTAGCCGTATTCTTCGTCGGGTGCTTTCAACCCTTTATGGTGCGCAAAGGTGGCCGACTTGATCAGACGGTTGATTACCTGGCCTGCGGAGAGGTCAGGGAACTTTGAACGGACCAAGGCGGCGGTAGCGGACACGTAGGCTGTGGCATCCGAGGTACCGTTTGTCAAACTGTATTGCTGCGACCGAGTCGTATCCGCGGCGAGAATCTCGACACCGGGAGCCATGAGGGCAAGCCCTTTTCCGGTGTTGGAGCCTTCCCAGCGGTTGGCGTTCTTATCTACAGCACCGACAGAAACGACCCCGGGCAGTGCTGCTGGCTCATCGACAGCAATGGACCCTTCATTACCTGCGCCCGCAACAACAACAACATCGTGAGCTTGCGCATACGCGATTGCTGCACGACCATCACTCAGAGTCTTGCCACCATCATTGGAGAAAGAGAGATTGATGACCTTCGCACCCTGGTCCACTGCATATCGAACCGCCGCGGCCCAGGTCTCATCATGATTTGGGTCGTCCTCCGTCTGGAGGGTGCGCAGGGGCAAGATCTTCGCTTTCGGCGCGAGCCCGATCATGCCAGACGAATTTCCCGACCCGTGACCGTGTCCAGCGATCAGGCTCGCCATACTCGTCCCGTGTCCGAGCACGTCCTTCTGCGCGTCGCCCCCACCAGTAAAGTCTTTCCCATCAAGGACCTGCCCAGTTAGATCAGGGTGAGTGGCATCCACGCCGGAATCGACGACGGCAACAGTAACGCCCTGTCCTTGGGATTCAGCCCAAACGTCTTCTACTGCGAATGCGTTCAAGGCCCATTGTTGATCTCTGACATAGTCCGCCGATGCGGGTGGGGCCGTAGTGAGGAGCAAAGCTCCTGTCAGCGTCACGACTCCCGCCGTAGACCAGACTCGCTTGAAACTCACTTCTTTGCTCCTCACTCAACCACGACTGGTCCGCCAGTCTTCATGCGAGCGAGCCGCACGTTCTCTCCGTGCGGCTCGCTCGTGTGCCTACTCGATGGTCCGCGGTACGTTTCGGTTGCGGTCCTCTTCCGAGATCCAGGTCTCTTCGTCCTCGACCAGGTAGTCGGGACGGTCGCCCTGGCTATTCTCGTCGTTGGGCCGTCGACCGTTGCGACCACCCATACCGCCAGCCATTGCACCGGCTCCGCGCTGGGTTCCGCCACGGCTGCCGTGCAGGCCCGCACCGCCACCGGTGCCCTTGCCTGTGACGCCCTTGGCCGCTCCTACCACGCCGCCACGGGACTTCGCGAGGGCTCCACGTCCGCCAGCGCCAGCACCGCCTCGGCCGGCTGCGCCGGCTCCCCCGCCGCCCATGCCGCCCATGCCGGCTCGGCCTCCGGCACCGCGACCTGCTGCCGCACCAGTACCAGCCCCGCGACCGCCCGCAACACCGATGCCGCCGCGTCCGGCCGTACCACGTCCGACGCCAGCCCCTCCGCCAGGAGCCACGATGCCCGGGCCTTGAGCCCCGCCGGTCCCAACGCCGCCCCCACCGACGCCGGGTCCCCCGGTGCTAGTGCTGGGACCGGCTCCCGTCAGACCGGGGGAGATGCTGTCGACCTTCGTCTTGGCTGTCGGGAGTTGTGCACCTCCCGTGATGCCTTGGTCACGGGGCACCGTTGGGGCCGGCTTGACGCTCGTGGTCGGACCTGCGCTCCACGGTTTGCTACCTGATCCCGAAACGCCTGGTCGGGACGCACCGACGCCACCCGGGGTCACAGGCGGCGGGTACTCCACGTCGCGGTTGGGTTCCTTGATGTTGCCCTTGTCATCGGTAATCGGTCGATTCCTGTCCAGGTTTCCCTTGACCCGAATGTACTGGGCCGCGAGGTTCTCCATGACGGCAACACCGTTGAGCTGGGCTTCTCGGCTTGCACCGATTTTACCCTCGTTGATTTCCGCTACTTCCTTGGCGGTCAGCTTGCGGTCCTGAAGGTCCTTGGCCGTCGACTCGCCGTTGTCCCAGTGCCAGTCACTGAGAGCATCACCGACCTTAGCCCAGCCACTGGGCTCCTCGATGGCGTCCAGCTGCAACTTGTACTCGCGCAACTGGCCGGCCGCATCAGCCATTTGGGAGCGGTTGAGGTCGGCGTGCCAAGCCGCATTCCTGATGCTCTGAGTGATCTCACGAGCCTTCTTCTCAAAACTCCGGGCTGCATCCCCCTCCCAGTGCTCCAGGACATTGTCGACCGCTTTGTCGAGCAGGCCGGCGATGCCGCCTCCCTCGCCACCGGCAAGAATTTCGTCGACCGTGCCCCAGTGGCGGCCAACGCCCTCGATCGTCACCGGGTCGGTGAGGTCAAGCATCTGCTTGAGTTCTTTTAGCGAGTACTCGATGAATTGAGTCTTGACCTGGGGCCGATTAGGGTCCGCCACGCAGGTGTCATACTCAATCACAGGCTCGGGCAGGTCTTTGTCACCGGCCATTTTGAACTCCTCCGTTTAATAGGCGATTCTCGATCGGGCTATTTTGCAAACTCGCCGTTCGAGCTCCCCGCGTCACCACCCATTTGTTGCTTGTTCGCGTACTCCTGCTCGGTGTACTTGTCCTTGACCTTCGAGGTGCTCGTACCAAACTTGTCGATCAGTCCGTGCAGGCTCTTGATCGCGGTCTCAAGGTCGGTCTTCATGTTCTTGTGGGCCGCGTGCAGATCGCCAGCCTCCAAGAAGAGGCATGAGTTCCCGAATGCATCCATCGGGATCTCCGTGCTGTACCGCGACGTCTGCCCCGCCTTGTCCATGTCGTCCAGCAACGCCCAAAGCTTCCGGATGACCTCATCCATCGCGCTCAGGTCAACCCGCATCCCGTTACTCATACCCCGTTGTCCTCTCCCCTGTTTCTCAAGTTGTCAGCACCTTCTCGGTGCCCAAGTCATCGCCCAGCCCTAGCCGGACCGTCCAGCCCGTCCAACCCGCCTACTACGCCAGTCCCGCACAGCCACCCCGCTCCCCGCAACCACCAGCGCCAGAGCCACGCCAATGCCCAACACGTACATGGCTACCCGACGCTCCCGCTCAGCCTCGCTCTCCCCCATGGTCACCGCCATGGGGACAACGCCACCCGCACCCGCCGCCACCGGCGGATCCGGCTCCGGCGAGCTCTCCGGCGTGGAGTCATCCGACAGAGCGGCAACCGGATCGACGACACCCCACCCAATGAACTGGTTGGGCCCGCGCCCCGGCCGTTGGGCCGTTTCCTCAAGGCGGGTTGCGATCTGGGCCGCGCTCCAGTCCCGGTGCTTCTCCTTCAGGAGGGCCGCGACGCCCGCGACATACGGCGCCGCGAAGCTCGTGCCGTCGGCGGTGCACTGGCCGCCCTTGGGGACGGTGGAGACCATGCCGACGCCCGGTGCCGCGATGTCGACGAAGTCGCCGGACTGTGAGAAGAAGGCGCGTTCGTCGTTGCGGTCGGAGGCCGCCACTGCCAGGACGCCGTCGTACGAGGCGGGGTACGTCTTCGCGGACTTGCCGTCGGCTCCGTCGTTGCCCGCCGCCGCCACGATCAGGGCACCCGAATTCACGGCGTCCGCCACGGCGCCCGCCAGTGTCGGGTTGTCTTCCTTGTTCGCGGTGTCCGAGGAGATGTTGATGATCTCTGCACCCGCGGCGACCGCGGCACGGATGGCCGCCGACATGGTCCCCGAGTCACCCTGCTTCTCCTCCCCGCCCGTGTACCGGAAGGAGAGGATCTTGGCCTCCGGTGCGATGCCCTCGAAGCCCGTGCCCGTGATCGGGCGGGCGGCGATGATGCCCGCGACCCGGGTGCCGTGGCCCTCGATGTCGTCGGTGCCGTCCGCGGAGCCGCCGACGTAGGACTTGCCGCCCGAGGCCATGGCGCCGCGGAGTTGAGGGTTCGAGTCGTCGACGCCGGTGTCGATCACCGCGACCGTGACGCCCTTGCCCGTCGCCTGTTCACGCAGCTGGTCCAGGAGGATCCGCTGGAGTGACCAAGGCGTGGACTTGATGACGTCACCGCCGAAGACGCACTCCGAGCTGGCCGCCAGGCCGAATTCGGGATTGTCAGGGCTGTCGGAGTCGGCCAGTGCCGGCGGAGCCGATGCCAAGCAGATTCCCGTGGCCGCGAGTACGCCAAAGGCCCGCTGCAGTGCGCGGGTTCCACTGTTGCGGCTGCGCGAACGGGCTGTCAGGCCCTCCACGTCCAGGCCCTTCATGTTCCGGCTCCCAGAGCTTCCATGCTTGCTTCGCTTGCTGGCTCGCTTGCTTCGTTGACTCGAAGCTCGCTCATGCGTGTTCACGATTTGTCGGCGACCGTGAAGATTCGCGGGATGTGTTGTGCACGACCCCGGAGAACGGGGCGGCCCAGCGGACGCCTTGGCATCCGCTGGGCCGATCCTCCGCATGTCACGCCCCTCGGGCCACCGGCGGGCTCAGCCCCAGGTGTTGGCGTTGCTCTTCTCAGTGGCCTGGTAGTTGTCGGCCGCGCTCTGCAGCGCCGTGGAGATCTTCAGCAGGGTCGCGTGCAGGTCAGCAGCAGTCTGGTCCCACTCGCGCTGCTTGCGCTGGTAACCCTCCTGCGCTTCACCTTCCCAGGAGTTGGCGACGCGCTTGACCGCGGCCTCGAGGTCGTCGAGCTGCTGCTTGATGCGACCGGCGGTGGTCTTCACGTCCGTGGACGCGTTGGTGATGGTTGCGTAATTGACGAGAATCGACATCGTCGTTCCCTTTCAGGAAGAGTCGAAGGAAGTCGGTGGATACCAGTCGATACCAGTCGAGCCCAGTCGGCATCGACGGGACTGGGAAGAACTGCTAGCGAGTCAGCAGCTCTACGGCTTGATCAGCCGAAGTCCGACATGATCTTGCTGATCTCGGAGTTCTGCTGCTCTTCCGACGCGGAGTAGTTGCTCCGCGTGGAGTCCACGGCTTCCTTGATGTCGTTGAGGATGTCGCTCATCTTCTTCGCGTCCGCGTTCCAGCGTTCCTGCAGCTGGCGGTACGACTGGGCCGCCTGGCCCTGCCAGCCGCCCGCGATCTGGTCGATCACTCCGTTGAGACGGCGGATCTCGCCCTGCAGCTGACCGTTCGCCGTGGTGATGTCACCGGAGAGCTTGGTCAGCTCGTCTTCTGTTACCCGGAACTGGCCGGCCATGTGAACCTTCCCCCATGTCGTCTTTGATCCGGGAAACCCTTACCAGGACCCGGAGTTGCGTCCCGTTCGTGAACGCTGGAAGCACTCTATCCTCCGCCTGTCACATACCCACGGGCAAGGTGTTTCAGTTACAGCATTCACACACCTGCGCGATGTGCAAGTGATCCGCAGCCGTCAAGTCCCCGCGCCCATAACCCCGTTGGTGCATCACTGGCTCTGCGGTTGCGCCGCGCTGCCGGTGTCCAGGGTGGGGCCCTTCGGGATGAACGTCGCCCAGGTCTGCGGCACGAACACGGGACTGGAAAGGTCCTCGTAGCCCAGCCGCGTACGCGCCTTGGCCGTCTCGCTCGCGTCGCTCTCCGACGACGACGACGAGGACGAGGACGAGGACGAACCGCTGCCGCTTCCCTTCGCCTCACTGTCGTTGTTCTGCGGCAACGAGTACCGCAGGCCCGTGTCCGTCAGCAGGTACGTCGCACCGCCGCCCCCCGTCGCACCGGCGACCTCCTGGAAAAGGAGGCCCGAGCCGGACGAGACGTAGGCGCTCAGTGAATCGGTGATGACCTTCGTGGGGTAGTTCGTTCCGGCCCAGGCGGCGAGCTGCGGCTTCTGGTCATCGCCGATGGTGCCCTTGTAGACGCTGCACGAGGTGGTACGGGCCTCGCTGGACGCCGTGGCAGCGGGGTTGGCCTGCCGCGGAACGGTCTCGGGCCAGCCCTTCTCCTTGTAGAAGCTGCCCGCCGAGCCGCCGTTGGCCTCGATGATGTCCCGGGTGCTGACCTGGATGGCACTGGTCCCGTCGCGTGCGACCAGCAGGTTGGCGACGAGGGGCGTGATGGCAGCGACCTCGTTCTGGAGGACGACGTAGAACTGCTCGCCCTGAGCGTCCCGCGCCCTGAGTACCTGGCCCACCGTGCCCGCCTCGGCAGGGAGCCCCTGGACCGAGGTCGAGGCACCGGCGGACGGGACCGTCGGGAAGGTGATGTCCGTGCCCTTGTTGAGGGTGCTCAACCACTCCTGGCTCACCGGCTGCGGCTCGGCCGTGGCACTGCTGCCGATGACGGCGGAACGCAGCTGCTCCATGGAGGTGTCGTCGAGGCCCGACTCGCCGCCCAGCAGGAAGCGGTTGCCCTTGCCGTCGACCAGGTATTCCAGCTTGGTCTTGGGGTCGACGACGTACAGGGCCTCACGGGAAGCGACCTTCCCCGCGTTCTCGAGCGACTTGGCGTCGGCGGCGTCGAAGACGAAGACGGCACGGTCGATGGCGCCTTGCGATCCCGGAGCCGGGCGCTCGCACACCGCCCAGGTCTTCGCCTCCTCCGCGTCCTCCTTGGAGGGCAGCCGGTCGGGGGCGTACGGGATGCCGATCGTCGCGCCGTGCCGGATGCCGCTCTTGTCGATCTCCTTGCCGGGGACCTCGAGGACGCTGCCTTTGCCCTTGTCGAGCAGCAGCTTCGCGGAGGCGTAGTTGAGGACCGGGTGGAGGACCTTCTCCACCTTGCTGTCCTTCGGGTTCGGGTCGAGGACCACGTACCGCGTCGTGGAGTCGCTGTCGACGATGATGTACTCACCCGGGGTGTCCCAGCCCTTGGGTGCCGAAGGCTTGATCACGCCCCAGGCGATGAAGCCGATCACCAGCACAATTCCCACCGCCAGGCTGGGCATCACCGTACGAACGGGACGCGGTGCGCCTTCTTCGGAGCCCCCCGGGGACGGCGCCAGAAACGCCGCGACGGTGCGCTTGCGAGCGAACGTGTAGGCGGCGAGCTCATCCCGACGCTGCTTTGCCATGGTCCCCGTGTCTCCCGAATTCTGGTCCCCGATGGTGCCCGGCCGTGCCTGATCGTTCCTGACCGTGAATCGTGAGGCGATGCCCTACCGCGGTGTGGTGTTCGATACCGCGCTGTGGTGTTCGATCGCGCTCGACGACAGGCCGCCGCTTCGGCCGAGCAGGCACCTACTATGCACTGCGCCGCGGGGCGACGATCCATCAGGGTACGGCCGTTCCGGCATCTTCACAGATCATCTTCACAGAGCTTCACCACAGCCCTCCACCATGCGCGCCTGGTCCGTGCGAGGCTGGCCACCCGGGGCTCGGGGTCCCCTGTGCCGCTGTGCCGCCATTGCTCGGCAGCGGGTACCGTGAGCCACTCTTATGGACGATGCGGGCCGATGAACGCCCGACGAACGGCCACGACTTCGCGAAAGGGATGTCCCGGGGGATGACCAGCGCTACGAGCTCTCGGCGCGGACGCCGCGCACAGCAGCAACCGGACGGTTCGGGCGGTGGACGCGTGCCGACTCCGGCCCCCGCCACCGCGTCGCCGCGCACACTGCCCAGCCCCGGCGGTATGGGCCCGGTACGGCTGCAGCAGCTGATCCTGGTGGAGCTCGCGGCGGGCGTCATGCTGGCCGCCTGGGTCACCGACGTGTCCTGGCTGCTGGCGCCGGCCGGTGCCGTGGCGGCGCTGCTGTTGCTGCTCGCGGTCCTGCGCCGCGGCCGTCGGCCGATGCCCGAGTGGTACGAGACGGCGCGCGCGCTGAGGCGCCGTCAGCGCGAGGCCAAGCTGCCCGTGCCGCCCGGGACCGACCCGATGCTGGCTCCGGTCGTGGAGTGCGACCCCGCCCTGCGGACCGACGGCTTCGTGTCCCGTGACGACCGCTCGATCGGCCTGATCGGCGACGGGACCTTCCTGACCGCGGTGCTCTTCGTACAGCCCTCGGACCAGCCGTTGCGTCCCGAGTCCGCCGGACGCCAGCTGCCGCTCCGGCTGATCCAGGACGCGCTGGAGGTCGACGGGATCCGTCTCGCTTCCGCGCAGGTCGTGCAGCACACCCAGCCGGCGCCCGCGCCGCACCTGCCCCAACAGTCCCTCGCCGCACGGTCGTACGGCCCACTGCAGGCGCAGGCCGGTTCTCCCGCGCTTCGGCTCACCTGGGTCGCCCTCAAACTCGACCCGGAACTGTGCCCGGAGGCGGTTCAGGCGCGCGGAGACGGTGTTCCCGGGGCACAGCGCGCACTGTTGCGGGTGGCGGACCAGCTGGCCAGCCGACTGGACGGGGCCGGATTCAAGGCGACCATCCTGGACGAGAACGAGCTGGTGCAGGCGCTCGCGACATCCAGTTGCCTGAACCCGCGGGTCAACGCCCAGCACGCCCAGGACGGGCGGTCGGCCCAGCGGCGTACGGTCGAGTCGGTACGGACCTGGCGGGTCGACGACCGGTGGCACACCACGTACTGGATCTCCCGCTGGCCGCAGTTGGGGGACGGCGGTGTGGCGCTGCCCGAGCTGATCACGCGGTTCACCTCGCTCCCGGTGCTCGCCACCACGTTCAGCGTGACCCTGAGCAAGGCCGGTAACCGGGGCGTCTCCCTCGCCGGGCACATCCGCGTCACCGCCCGCGGTGACAGCGAACTCGGCCAGGTGGGGCGTGATTTGGAGCAGACCGCGAGTGCCGCGAAGGTCGGACTGGTCCGCCTCGACCGGGAGCAGGTCCCCGGAGCCCTCGCCACTCTGCCGCTCGGAGGTACGTACTGATGTCCCACCCCGCCTCGACCGTGCCCCCGGGACAGCCGGGCCGGACCACCCCCGCGCACGTGGCCTCGCCCACCGACACCGGCATGATCCCGATCATCCGGCAGCCGGAGGCGCCGAGGCAGCAACGGCGCGTCTTCAGCCCGGGTTTCGGGCTGCGCGGGCCGCGCCGGAACCGCCATGTCGTCACCGTCGACGAACTATCGGCGATCAGCATGCCGATCGGCGACGACGGCGTGATCATCGGCACCCATCGGTCGCAGCAGCCGGCCGTGCTCGGCCTGTCCCGCCCCACCCCCTTCGACGTCGTACTCGTCGGCGGCCTCTGGCTCGCCCAGGTGCTGGCGTTGCGTGCCGCCGCGACGGGCGCGCGCGTGGGCGTGGAGACCGGTCGACCGCAGGCCTGGCAGCAGCTGGCCCAGGCGGCGGGTGGCGGTCAGCAGTGCGTGACGGTCTACCCGGTGGGACGGGTGCCCGCTCAGGGTCCCTCCGTTTCGAGCCCGGTCGTCCTGTTCCGGGACTGTGGCATCCGCCCGCCGCGCGGACGAGTGACCTCCCTGCCGTGGCAGGCCGTGGTGACGGTGCTGCCCTTTGTCAGCGACCACGCACCGCGCTGGCTGGCCCAGGCTCAACTGGTCGGGATCCAGCGCATCTCGCCCCAGGAGACCGAGGTCGTTCAGAACACTCTGGGTATCCCGGACGAGCCACTCCAGTACCTTTCGAACCTTCACGACAGCGTCGCCCTGTGGTGCACTCGTAAGCACCGCAGTTTCGTCATGACCGAACCCACCGACGCGGAGACTGGTCTGCTCGGCGCGGCCCGCCGTCTGGACTGACGCGTCGTCGTTTCCGGGAATGCGCCACCGTTTCCGGGAACGCGGTGCGAACCGGTCATGCCCATGGGCGCTTTTCCGTACCGCGATGTGAGTGATTAGGCTTCTGGTGATGCGGTGACGATCGCAGCCGCGTGGGGGGGGTCGCCACTCGGTCCGCCCGGCCGCGACGACGACCAATTCAGCAGCAGTGGCTGACCAGGAGGCAAGCAGTGAACAGGGATCCGTCCGAGTACAACGGCGGCGGCGGTCCGTCCTCTGACGGGGACGAACAAGAGGTGGAACTCACCGGCGAGTTCGAAATCGTCTACACGCCTCCCGCCTGGTACGCGCCGAGCACCCAGTCCGGCTCCGCGGCCGACGATCAGCGGAACGCCGGGCAGGCCTCACCACCGCCGCCGACCGGATCACCCGCCGGGCCCCTGGCCGGACCGCCCGGTGTTGTTCCTGCACCGCAGGCTCCCGCGCCGGCACAGCCGTACGCTCCGAGCGCACCTCAGCAGCCCGCGCCGGGCGTGCCTAGCGCGGGGCAGTACGGCGCAGGTGGCCCTGGGGGCACGGGTGGCCACGGAGTTCCGCAGCCCTCCCAGCCGCAACTGCCACCCCAGGCGCCGCAGCCCTCCCAGCCGCAACTGCCACCCCAGGCGCCGCAGCCCTCCCAGCCTCAGCTGCCACCCCAGGCGCCGCAGCCCTCCCAGCCACCGCAGCCACAGCCCGGTACGGCCCCCGCGGCCGGCGGTCCGGCGACCTCCGGAGGGTACGGCTACCCCCAGCAGACGGGAGCGGGCCTGCCCCAGCCGAGCCAGGACACATCGGGCGGTCACGTTCCGGCTCAGCCGCCGGCGTCGCCCCAGCCGGCCGCCGCGCCCGGCTTCCCCGTGCTGCGACCGGTCGACGAGGACTCCCAGAGCAACCCGCCGCAGGCCGCCGCCCCGGCAGCGGGCGTTCCCGAAGAACCCGCCCCTGCGCAGCCGATGCCCGAGCTCAACCATGCCGCCGCCGATGCCGAGGCAGCCGCGCTGTTCGGCAGTGCCCACGACGCCGAGGAGCCGGAGGAGGAGCGGACCGACGAGGCGGAGCCGGGTGGCTCCGCCGAGTCCGGGTCCGTGTCCGGTGCTGAGGGCGAGGGGACGGGGAACGCCGGGTCCGACGCGGGCGCCCCCGCGCAGCCCGACGCCGATCCGGCGACGGCGTCGGCGACAGCGGAAGCGGCGCCGGAGGCAGAGCCGGAGCCCGTCGTGCAGGCGCCCGCGGCGCCCCCGGCCGGCCAGGGAATTCCCCCGCTGCCGCCGGGCTACATGCCCGTGCACCCCACACAGGGAGTACCGCAGCAGGTAGCAGGGCAGCCCGGCCAGCACGCCCCGGCCGCCGCCGGGCAGACCGACGGATACGGCTACCCCCAGCAGGCGCCCCAGCCCGGGCAACCCCAGCCCGGACACCCGCATCCCGGACAGCCCCAGCCCGCCGGATACGGCTACCCCCAGACCCCCGCCCAGCCCCCGCATCAGCCGGGACAGCCCGAGCACCAGGCCCCGCCGCAGGGCGCGTTCGGCCCGCCCCAGCCGCCGGCCCCGCCGCAGCAGCAGCCCGGTTACGGCTACCCCGCACAGGGCGGACAGCCGGCACCGGTCGACCCGCGGCTGGCGCCCCAGCCCCCGCAGCCCGGACACCCGCAGGCTCCCGGATACGGCTACCCCCAGCAGGCACCCCAGCCCGGACACCCGCAGCCCGGACAG
This sequence comes from Streptomyces sp. NPDC048275, assembly GCF_040652275.1. Taxonomy (NCBI): domain Bacteria; kingdom Bacillati; phylum Actinomycetota; class Actinomycetes; order Kitasatosporales; family Streptomycetaceae; genus Streptomyces; species Streptomyces sp. NPDC048275. The sequence goes on along the minus strand of NZ_JBEZLR010000033.1, from coordinate 28,540 downwards.
CCCCACCCCGCCGGATACGGCTACCCCCAGACCCCCGCCCAGCCCCCGCACCAGCCGCAGCAGCCACAGCAGCCACATGCGGGCTACAACTACCCGCAGCCCGCGCCCCACCAGCAGCCCCCGGCGCAGCAGCAGCCCCCGGCCCCACAGCCCGCCGCTCCGCCCGCCGCCTACGGCAACCAGGGCTGGACCGCCCCGCCCGGTCCGCAGGCCGGTCCCGGTGCCCCCCAGCAGCAGCAAGCCGCGCCCGGCACCCCGCTCGGCTACAACGCCGCCGTCGAGCTGTCCTCCGACCGGCTTCTGCGCAACCAGCCCAAGGCCCGCAAGAACAACCAGGGCCCGTCCCGCTTCAAGCTCGGCGCCAAGAAGGAGGAGGCGGAGCGGCAGCGGAAGCTGGGGCTGATCCGTACGCCGGTGATGTCCTGCTACCGGATCGCGGTGATCAGCCTCAAGGGCGGCGTCGGCAAGACCACGACGACCATGTCGCTCGGTGCCACGCTCGCCACCGAGCGCCAGGACAAGATCCTCGCGATCGACGCCAACCCGGACGCCGGCACCCTCGGCCGACGGGTGCGACGCGAGACGGGCGCCACCATCCGCGACCTGGTGCAGGCGATCCCGCAGCTGCACAGCTACATGGACATCCGCCGCTTCACCTCGCAGGCGCCGTCGGGTCTCGAGATCATCGCCAACGACGTGGACCCGGCGGTCTCCACCACCTTCAACGACCAGGACTACCGCAGCGCGCTCGACGTGCTGGGCAGGCAGTACCCGATCATCCTCACGGACTCCGGTACCGGTCTGCTCTACAGCGCGATGCGCGGAGTCCTGGATCTCGCCGACCAGTTGATCATCATCTCCACGCCCTCGGTGGACGGTGCGAGCAGCGCCTCGACCACGCTCGACTGGCTGTCGGCGAACGGGTTCGCCGATCTCGTCCAGCGGTCGGTCACCGTGATCTCCGGTGTCCGCGAGACGGGCAAGATGATCAAGGTGGAGGACATCGTCGCGCACTTCGAGACCCGTTGCCGCGGTGTCGTCGTGATCCCCTTCGACGAGCACCTCTCGGCGGGCGCCGAGGTGGACCTCGACATGATGCGTCCCAAGACCCGCGAGGCCTACTTCGATCTCGCCGCGCTCATCGCCGAGGACATCGCCCGCACGCAGCAGGGCTTCGGCAACCCGCACATGCAGTACCAGCAACCCCCGCAGGGGTACGCGCCCCCGCAGCACCCCCAGCAGCCCTACGCCCAGCCCGGCGCCGCCCCCCAGCCTGGGCAGCAGTGGCAGCAGCCTCCGCAGCAGCAGCCCGGACCCGGCGAGGGCTGGCAACAGCAGCCGCCGCCCCAGGTTCCGCAGCAGAACCAACCACAGCACGGCGTCGTACCGCCCGGCTGGACACAGCAGTAGCGGAGGTCCCCAGCAGCGGAGGGCCAGCCCCCTCCCCCGCCCGCGCCCCCTCAGCAGTAACCCGATCGGCCCCTTTCGAGGGGCCGATTTATCACCTGGGCCCGCACCGTTTCCTCACGGTGCGGGCCTTCGTGTGTCCAGGGACGAAACGGGGCGCCACGCCCTGGCCAGGAGGGCTTCACCGGTCTGAACCAATGGGCACGAAATTACCGCCGACTTGTTATTTCCGCAGGCCACACGGGGTCCACGCGCCGTTGACGGGCCAAGACCGCCGCTGGTAGACACGCACATCAACCCAGCCGACGTGCCCGATCGAGTAGGTCAACCAGCCATCCCTGTGCGAGCGATGACGCGAGGTCACCGACCCATGAACAGACAAGATCAGCCCGACAGAAACCGCCGCCCCCGACTCATCGCCGCCGCAGGCGTCGGCGCTCTCGCCCTCACCGCCGCCCTCGCGACCCCGCTCAGCCCGGCCCCGCAACAGGCCCATGCCAAGGAGAGCAAGAAGGTCCTCACCGTCGCGGTCGCGCAGAGCGTCGACTCGCTGAGTCCGTTCCTCGCGACGCGCCTGGTCAGTACGAGCATTCACCGGCTCACGTACGAATATCTGACCAACTACGACGCCACGGACAACCGCGCGATCCCGGGCCTCGCCACCAAGTGGGAGCCGTCCGCCGACAAACTCACCTGGACCTACACGATCCGCTCCAACTCCAAGTGGTCGGACGGCCCGCAGGCCACCGCCGAGGACGCGGCATGGACCTTCAACAAGATGATGACCGACGACGGCGCCGCCACCGCCAACGGCAGCTTCGTCAGCAACTTCAAGAAGGTCACCGCCCCGAGCCCCACCCAGCTCGTCATCGAGCTGAAGAAGCCGCAGGCCACCATGGCCGCCCTCGACGTCCCGATCGTCCCCAAGCACGTCTGGGAGAAGGTCGGGGACTTCTCGAAGTTCAACAACGACAAGAACTTCCCCGTGGTCGGCAACGGACCGTTCATCCTCACCGACTACAAGGCCGACAGCTACGTACGCCTGAAGCCCAACAAGAGCTTCTGGCGCGGGGCGCCCAAGTTCGACGAGCTGGTCTTCAAGTACTACAAGGACGGTGACGCGGCCGTCGCGGCCCTGCAGAAGGGCGAGGTGTCGTTCGTCTCCAACCTGACGCCAGCTCAGTCGGCGGCCCTCGAGAGCCAGCAGAACATCAAGGTCAACGACGCCCCCGGCCGCCGCTTCTACGCCCTGGCCACCAACCCCGGCGCCCAGGCCAAGGACGGCAAGCACTTCGGTGACGGAGCCGAGTCGCTGCTCGACCAGAAGGTGCGCCAGGCGCTGTTCCTGGCGATCGACCGGACGACCCTCGTCGACAAGGTCTTCCAGGGCCACGCCGTCGAGGGCGAGGGATACATCCCGCCGCGCTTCTCCACGTACTACTGGAAGCCGTCGGCGAGCCAGACCCTCGCGTACGACCCGGCCAAGGCGGCCCAACTCCTCGACGAGGCGGGCTACCAGAAGAACGGGGACGGCAAGCGCGTCGAGAAGAACGGCAAGCCGATCAACTACCGCGTCCTGTGCCACGCCACCGACCCGAACGACAAGGCGGTCGGCCAGTACCTCAAGGAGTGGTACGGAAAGCTGGGCATCGGCGTCACCCTGGACTGCCGGGACAACGTGACCGACCCGTGGCTCGCCGGCACGTACGATCTGGCGTTCGACGGCTGGTCCGTCAACCCGGACCCCGACTTCGTCCTGTCCATCCACACCTGCGCGGCCCTGCCCGCCTCCGCCAAGGACACCGGCGCGACCGACAACTTCATCTGCGACAAGAAGTACGACGAGCTCTACGACCAGCAGCTCGCCGAGTACGACCCCGCCAAGCGGGCGGACCTCGTCAAGCAGATGGAATCGCGGCTGTACGACACCGGGTACATGAACGTCATGGCGTACCCGAACGCGGTCGAGGCCTATCGCACCGACCAGATCAAGTCGATCGAGACGATGCCCAAGGCGGCGGGCAACATCTACGGGCAGGACGGGTACTGGAGCTGGTGGTCGGCGGTTCCGGCGGACTCCTCCGGTGCGTCCTCCGACGGTTCGAGCTCGACGGGCGTCATCATCGGCATCGTCGCGGGCGTCGTCGTCCTCGTCGGCGCCGGGGTGTTCTTCGCGAAGCGGCGCCGCGCGACGGCCGAGGACCGCGAGTAACCCCCACACAACCTCCAGTAGCCCCCCACACACAACCTTGAGCAGCCCCCAACACAGAACCGCGAGCAGCCCCCCAACCCACACGGGCACCCCATGAACGTACGAGCGAATGAGTAGTTCATGACCGCTGAGGCAACACCCTCGCTGGTCGAGGCGACCGACGGTCCGGCCGACGCCGGGCCGTCGGTCCGCGGGCCACGGGCGCGCACCGGCGCCGCGTATCTGCGCTATGTGGCGGGCAAGTTGGGCGGCGCGGCCGTCTCGCTGCTCGCCGTTCTCGTCACCAGCTTCTTCCTCTTCCGGCTCATCCCCGGCGACCCGGTCAAGTACATGACGGGCGGTCGCCAGGTGTCCGCCGAGCAACTTGCCAACTACCGCAGGGAGTTCGGGCTCGACCTGCCGATGTGGGAGCAGTTCACGGACTACTGCGGCAAGGCGCTCACCGGTGATCTGGGCACCTCGTACCAATTCCGGGCCCCCGTCATCGACAAGATCACCGAGGCGCTGCCGAACACCCTCCTGCTCACCGGCACGGCGTTCGTCCTCTACACCGCGCTCGGCATCTTCATCGGCACCCGCAGCGCGTGGCGCAACGGCGGACTCTCCGACCGCCTCCACACAGGTCTGGCGCTGACCCTCTACTCCATCCCGTCGTTCTGGCTCGGGCTGCTGCTCATCATCGTCTTCTCGGTGGGCATGGGCCCGATCCCCGGCCTCTTCCCGACCGGCGGCATGGAGTCGGGGGGCGAGGAGGGCTTCGCGTACGTCATCGATGTCGCCCACCATCTGATCCTGCCGGTGGTGACGCTGGTCGCGGTCGAGTACGGGCAGACGCTGCTCGTCACGCGCTCGGCGCTGCTCGACGAGATGGGCAGCGACTATCTGACGACGGCGCGGGCCAAGGGCCTCAGGGACGACCTGGTACGACGCCGCCACGCCGTGCCGAACGCACTGCTGCCGACCGTGACACTGATCTTCATCAACCTCGGCCGGACGGTCGCGGGAGTGATCCTCGTCGAGACCGTCTTCTCCTGGCCGGGGCTCGGCGGGCTCTTCTACCAGGCCCTGAGCGTGCCCGATCTGCCGCTGGTCCAGGGACTGTTCTTCGTCTTCGCAGCGGCGGTGATCGTGATGAACACGCTGGCCGATCTGATCTATCCGCTGCTGGATCCACGGGTGGGCCGATGACCGCGACCGAGTCGGACGGGCCGATGACAACCGAATCCACCACGGCCGAAAAGGCCGACAGCGCCGACAGGGCCGAACCGGCCGCGCCGGTGACGCCGAGGAGCCCCCGCGCGCTCGCCCGGCAACGCCGCCGCCACTCCGCCGCGCGCTTCTGGAAGCAGTACCGCACCCACCGGGCAGGAGTCTTCGGGCTCGCCGCCCTCGGCCTCTTCGCGCTCATCGCGCTGACCGCGCCGCTGACCGTCGGCTCCGACGTGCAGAGCGTCACCGGCGCGCCCGGGCGGCCGATGGAGAGTCCGAGTGCCGAATTCCCGCTGGGCACCGACCAGTTCGGACGCAGCCTGCTCGGGCTGGTGGTGTGGGGCGCCCGGGTCTCGCTGCTCGTCGGGCTGCTCGCGGCGGTACTGTCCGTCGCGATCGGCGCGCTGATCGGCATCACCGCCGGGCACTTCCGCGGCTGGTACGCGACCGTGATCATGCGGATCACGGACTGGTTCCTGGTCATGCCGACGCTCGTCCTCGCGATCGCGCTGGCCACCGTGCTGACCCGGTCGCTCGGCACGATCATCCTGGCCATCGGTGTCACCACCTGGCCCACGACGGCCCGCCTGGTCCGCGCGCAGACCCTCGCCGTGGAGTCGCGGCCGTACATCGAGCGGGCGAAGGCGCTCGGCGGTGGGCACTGGCACGTCATGTCCCGTCATGTGCTGCCCAATGTGATGCCGCTGGTGCTGGCCCAGACGACGCTGATCATCTCCTCCGCGATCCTCGCCGAGGCGACGCTCGCGTTCCTCGGGCTCGGGGATCCGACGGTCGTCTCGTGGGGCGGGCTGCTCCAGGACGCGCGGGAGGCGGGCGCGGTCAGCGCGGGCAAGTGGTGGTATCTGGTGCCGCCGGGTATCGCGATCGCGGTGGTCGCGCTGGCGTTCACCCTGTGCGGGCGCGCGGTCGAATCGGTCCTCAACCCCAAGCTGGGGGTGGCACGTTGACGCTCCTCGATGTCAGGAACCTCGAAGTGACGTACGCGGGTGGGGCGGCCGCCGTACGTGGCGTGGACCTCTCCCTCGAAGCGGGCCAGAAGCTCGGTATCGCGGGCGAGTCCGGCTGCGGAAAGTCCACGCTGGCGCTCGCGCTGCTGCGGCTGCTGCCCGCGGGCACCCGCACGAGCGGGGAGATCCTGCTCGACGGCGAGGACGTGCTGACGATGAAGTGGGGCCGGGTGCGGGCGGTCCGCTGGGCGGGCGCCTCGATCGTCTTTCAGGGCGCGATGCACTCGCTCAACGCCGTGCACCGCATCGGCGACCAGATCGCCGAGCCGATCCTGCTGCACAAGAAGGCGACGCCGGCGGGCGCGCGGAAGAAGACCGGGGAACTGCTCGAACACGTCGGCCTGCCCGCCGCCCGCGCGGACGCGTACCCGCACGAGCTGTCCGGCGGCCAGCGCCAACGCGTCATGATCGCCATGGCGTTGGCCTGCGACCCCCGGCTGGTCATCGCCGACGAACCGACCACGGCCCTCGACGTGATGATCCAGGCACAGATCCTGCGCCTGATCGAACAGCTCGTCGCCGAGCAGGAGCTGGGCCTCGTCATGATCAGCCACGACCTCGCCGTACTGGCCGACACCTGCGACCGGCTCGCGGTGATGTACGCGGGCCGGGTCGTCGAGGAGGGCCCCGCCCGGCAGGTGTACGAGGACGCCCGGCATCCGTACGGCACGGCCCTGTCGGCGGCGTTCCCGCGCATCGGCGACACGGCGTCACGGTTCGCGCCGCGCGGCCTGCCGGGCGATCCGCCGGATCCGTCGGCACTGCCGTCCGGCTGTACGTTCCATCCCCGGTGTCCGGTTGCGCTGGAGTCGTGCGGCACGCAGGACCAGCCCTTGCGGGACGCGGGTGAGGGGCGGTGGGCGGCCTGTGTGCACGTGGGCGCCGCGGCCGTAACAGCGGAACCAGCCAGGAGCACCCCATGACGACGCCTCCCACACCACCCACGCCTCCTATGACGACACCGCCCGTGCCGACACCGCCGACACCTCCTCTCCTCTCCGCGGAAGGCCTGCACGTCTCCTTCCCCGGCCGGCACGGCGCCGCCCGCGCCCGTGCGGTCGACGGCGTCGACCTCGACATCCGGCCCGGTGAGATCGTGGCCCTCGTCGGCGAGTCGGGCTGCGGCAAGACGACACTGGCCCGCTCCCTCCTGGGCCTCGTCCCACCGACCGGCGGCCGCGTCACCTTCGACGGCAAGCCGCTCGACTACTCCTCGCGCTCCCTGAAGGCCTACCGCAAGCGCGTCCAGCTGGTCCTCCAGGACCCGAGCGGCTCACTCAACCCCCGGCACACGGTGTACGACGCGGTGGCCGAGGGGCCCCGCATCCACGGTTACGGCGGCGACGAGCAGGCAGCGGTCGCGGGAGCCCTCTCCCGGGCCGGACTGCGCCCGCCGGAGCGCTTCTTCCTCCGCTACCCGCACGAACTCTCCGGCGGCCAGCGCCAGCGTGTCGTCATCGCGGGCGCACTCGTCCTGGAGCCCGAACTCATCGTCGCCGACGAGCCGGTGGCCTCCCTCGACGCCTCGGTACGCGGTGAGATCCTCGCCCTGCTGCTGCGACTGCGCGCCGAACTCGGCCTGTCCGCCCTGGTGGTGACCCATGACCTGGGCCTGGCGTGGAACATCGCCGACCGGGTCGCGGTGATGTACCTGGGCCGGATCGTGGAGACGGGCGAGGTGGAGAAAGTACTGACGGCACCTCAGCACCCGTACACCCAGGCCCTGTTGTCCGTGCTCCCCGAGGCGCCGGGCGCCCCCGTCGTCCTGACCGGCGAGCCGCCGGACCCCTCCCGCATCCCGTCCGGCTGCCGTTTCCACGCGCGCTGCCAGATCCTGGCGAGCGGGGAGGCGGAGCGGGCGGGGGTCGCGGACGCCTGCCGCGGCCGGGATCCGGAGGTGCTGGGCGGCGGCGGTGCGGCGCAGGTGGCCTGCCACTGGGCGACATCGGCGGTCACTCGGTAGGTACGTCGATGGGGGCGGCCGGTGCTTTTCAGCGCACCGGCCGCCCCCATCGACGTATCCGCCGAATGACCTAATCGGCGTCGTACGCCTCGATCAGCTCCCGCGACCGCTTCACGTCGTCCGCGATGGCCTCGAGCAGCGCCTCGATGGAGTCGAACTTGGCCATGCCGCGGACGTAGGCGAGGAAGTCGACGGCGACGTGCAGCCCGTACAGGTCGAGGCCGACGCGGTCGATGGCGTACGCCTCCACCGTGCGCTCGGTGCCGTCGAACTGCGGGTTCGTACCGACCGAGATCGCGGCGGGCATCGCCTCGCCCTCGACGTGCAGCCAGCCGGCGTAGACGCCGTCGGCGGGGATCGCGGTGTGCGGCAGGGTCTCGACGTTGGCGGTCGGGAAGCCGAGATCGCGGCCGCGCTGGGCGCCACGGACGACGATGCCCTCGACGCGGTGCGGGCGGCCCAGGATCTCGCGCGCGCCCTCGACGTCGCCCTCGGCGACGAGCCGCCGGGTCAGGGTCGAGGAGAAGGGCAGGCCGCCGCCGGCCGCACCGCTCACGTACAGCTCCACCACCTCGACCTCGAAGTCGTACGTCTCGCCCTGCTCACGGAGGAAGTCGACGTTGCCGGTGGCCTTGTGGCCGAAGCGGAAGTTCGGACCCTCGACGACGGCCTTGGCGTGCAGCTTGTCGACGAGGACCTTCACCACGAAGTCGGCGGGCGACAGCTTCGAGAACTCGGTGGTGAAGGGGAGGATGAGCAGCGCGTCCACACCCAGCTCGGCACACAGCTCGGCGCGACGGTGGTGCGGGGCGAGCAGCGGGGGGTGGCTGCCGGGGCGCACGACCTCGCTCGGGTGCGGGTCGAAGGTGACGACGACGGAGGGCACGCCCAGGTCACGGGCGCGCTCCACCGCATGCCGGATGATCAGCTGGTGTCCGCGGTGCACCCCGTCGTAGGAACCGATGGTGACGACGCTGCGCCCCCAGTCCTCGGGGATGTCCTCCAAGCCACGCCAGCGCTGCACTGTGACCGCTCCTTGTCGAACCTGTGTCCGTGATTGCCTCATTCGCAGCTCTAAGGGTGCCATGCCGCGTGGGCGCGGTTCGCATCGGCATCGGGGTGTGACGCATCGCGCACGGGTCAGACCGGAACCCGCACCCCGGCCAGGCTCTCGATCATGCGGCGGGTGCTCGGGCCGACCACGCCTGCCCACTCCTCCGGAGCGCAGGTCAGCCAGCGGGCCACGAGTCCGGCGAAGCCGGGGACCTGGCGGGCCAGGTCGACGAGACCGCGGTCGAAGCCGGTGGCACCGGCAGGGGTACGGACCATGAGCAGGCCCGTCCGGTGCACCAGCTCGCGGGTGGGCTCCTCGCCCCGAAGTGCCATGCCGTCCACGGCGGCCCGCAGCAGGGTGTCGAGGACGGCCGGGTCCTCCTCGTGCGCGAGCAGCAGGTCCAGCAGCTCGCGCCGCAGCGCGCCGGAGGTGCGGCTGCCGGGAACCGCCAGCACCGCCGCGAGGGCCGCCCGCACCGGCGCGGGGCAGCCGACCAGTAGGCCGGTGACCAGGGGAAACAGCACCGCGCGAGCGGCCGGTCCGTGTTCCAGACGCCGGTCCACATACGCGGCGACGTCCGCGGCGGCCGCCGGGCGCAGCTCCACCACCTCCCGTACCAGCGTGGCGACGCGGCGGGCGAGGGCGGGCGTGGTGACGTCGGCGAGCGTGCGCAGCACCTCGCCCGTGTCCGGGCCCGGCTGCCGCAGCCGGGCCCGGAAGGCGCCGAACACCGGGTCCGGGTGCGTGGCCAGGGCCGCGACCAGCGCGCTCGCGGGCACCTGCGCGTCACCCGCCGCGAACCGCTCCAAGGCCTGCGGCAGGTGCCGGGCCCGGGTCCATGGATCCCGTACGAGGAGGCCGAGCGCTCCGCCGTGCAGCGTGCTGTCGGCGGGGCGGGCCAGCAGGGCGAGCGCCGCGTAGCGCAGCAGCTCGCGGTCGGCCTCGGTGCGGACGTGCGGCGCGGCGCGCAGTCCGTACGCCAGCGCCGCCACCCGCCGCGCCGGTCGCCCGTCGTGTGCCCACCGGTCCACCGACCGGCACACGGCCGACGGCTCCTCCTCCGCGAGCACGGCCAGCAGTTCGTCGCCCCGCCGGTGCGCACAGCCGACCAGCGCCTCCGCCAGGTCGTCCAGGGCGCGCCTGCGGTGCGTGTACAGCAAGGCCTGTGCGGCGGTCGCCACGGTCGCGTGGGGCGTCGCGGGCAGCGGGCGGTCGTCGTCGAACCAGCGGGTGAGGTGGAGCGGTACGCCGGTGGGGTCGGCGGCGAGGAGACGGGCCACGGCGTCCAGGTAGCGCGGGGAGGCTGTCGCGGAGTCGCGGGGAGCCCTGTCCGCGACGACCAGGCGCCTCAGCAGGTCGAGCCGCTCCGCCTTCGGCAGTGGCAACGCCTCCCAGAAGGACGGCCCGAACTCCCCCGGCACGCCCCGGCCCCGCGCCCGCCACGTCACGATCCGCTCGGCGAGCAGCCGCAGGACGCCCGCGTACGGCGTCGCGTCGGGCACGCGGGACACGACGTCACCGAGGAGACGGGTGGCCCACCAGGTGGGGTCCCCGGGCGGGGCGGATGCCTCCGGCGGCAGGGCGTCCATGGCGTGGACCAGGTCCTCCAGGCGGATGGCCAGTTCGGCGGCGCCCTGCTGACGGGCCAGCAGGAGCAGGGCCTGGACGACGGGGCCGATGCGGTGGCGAGGGAGGGAATGGGCTTGGGTGTGGGGCGGGGTGGCCGAGGTTGCTGGGGTGGCCGAGGTTGCGGGGGTGGCCGAGGTTGCGGGGATGGCCGGGGAGACTGGCCGGCGCGGGCCACCGGCCCTCCGGCGACGCGTCGCGGTCGCCCCGGCTCCCGGTCCGGCTCCCGGTGCGGCTTTTGGTCCGGCCAGTGGCCCGGCCGCCTCGGCCGACAGGGACGAGGGCACCCGTTGCGCCGGGACGCGATCCGTTCCCGTGGTCGTGGCCGCCGCTGCGGCCGGGGGTGCCGACGGGGTTCCCGTCGCGACCGCGACCGCGGTACTCGTCACGGAAGACCCGGCCGTGCCCCACCCCGCAGGCGCCGCCGGGGCGTCGCGGCCCCGGTGGACCAAGGCGTGCAGGGCCGCGTCCAGGTCCAGGTGGGTGCCCTGGATCCAGTCGGCGAGTTCTTCGTGGGCGAAGCGGTAGCCGTTACCGGCGGGGACCAGGAGGCCCTCGGTGAGGACGGCGGAGGCCCAGCCGGTGGTACCGCCGAGTCGGCGCCCGGGGGCGGGGCCCCACGGGAAGACGGCTTCGAAGGACTCGCGGTCCAACTCGCCCTGCCCGGGCCCCAGACAGCGCCGCGCGGCCTCGTGCACCTGGCCGGAGACCTGGGCGGCGAGACGTCGTACGGCCGTGCCGCGCAGCCCGTTCGCCGCCGCGAGTCGGACCGCGATACGCAGACACATCAGGTCCAAGTGGGCGGCGAAGACCTCGTCCCGCTCCAGCCGTAGGGCGGGCGTGTCCGGCAGCGCGGCCAGCACCTCCGACAGCAGCCGCAATGTCAACGGGTGCCGTGCGTCGGCCTCCGCCAGCGCGTCCTCGGGGATCCCGGCCCGCGTCCGGACCTGCCGCGCCTCCCTCTCGGTCAGATCGCCCAGCCGGACACCGGGCGGAAACAGCGGTTGCTCGTCGGCCCCGGCCCGGTGCAGCAACTCCCCCGGAAACTCCGCTCCGGCCTGCTCCCAGTACTCGGCCCGGCACGCCACGACGAGCCGCGCCCCGGTCGCCCGCAGCCACTCGGCCGTCCCCGCGGTCCAGTCAGGCAGCCGGTCGGCGAGCGCGCTCGGCATCTCCTCGGGTCCGTCGAGAAGGAGCAGCAGCGGGCGTCCGGTGTCCCGCGCCAGCCGGGCCAGGCGATCGGGACCGATGTCGCCCAGTTCACCGCCGTACCGGTCGGGAGGCAGCACCCCCGAAGCGCCGGACCGTCGCTCCTCGGACTCTCCATCCTCCCCTTGCTTCCCGGGCTCCCCCGAGGCCGCCACGATCCGCCCCGCCCGCTCCAGCGTCCGTGCCGCCGCGTCCGCGACAGAGGTGTCCGTGGCGAGGAGATCGGCACCGCGCAACCAGAGCGTGGGGGCCGGTTCCGCGCCCCGGGCGCGGCGGGCGGCGAGGGCCGCGAGTTCTGTCGTACGACCGCTGCCGGGCGGGCCGACGAGCCCGAGGACGGCGGCCGGACCGTCGGTGAAGGCCGCGAACTCCCGTACCACGGCGGCCCGTTCGACGGGAGGACCGGACACCCCGCCGCCGGTTCCCGCCGACGTCGCGGACCCCGGCCCGTCCGACCCCACCGAGGTCGCCGTGAGCTCCAGGACGCCTGCCGGATTGAGATCGGCCCCGTACGCGGGCACCGTCGCCGCGTTGCGGGCCAGCAGCGCCGCTAGCGGCTCCTCGACGCCCGGTCGCCGCAGCGGGACGGCGAAACCCACCGTCCGGTGCCCGGTGTACAGCGCGGTGCCGAGGACGCCGATCACCGCCCCGGTCGACGCGTCGAGCACCGGTCCCCCGGCCGCGCCGCCACCCAGGCGGAGCGCGTCCGCACCCGCCGTGCCGATCGCCAACTCCACGGCGTCATCGAGGAGATGGAAGCGATCGGTCGCCGTGTACGTCGCGGTGGTGGTGCCGAGCACCCGCGCCTCGCGCCAGCCGCCCGCGGCGATCCGGACGTACCTGCCGGTCTCGACCCGGTCCCGCACGGTGATGGGCAGCGGGTCGAGGCCGAGGCCTTTGGTGCGTACGAGCGCCAGATCGGCTTCCGGGAGGGGTGTGACGGCGTCGGCGCTCACCACGCAGATGCGGTCGCCGGGGGTGTGGAGAACGAGGCGGGTGAGGCCGTCGACGGCCTCGTGGCTGGTGATCACCGTGCCGTGGTGGTCGGCGGCGAAGCCCGTGCCGCGCGGGCGTCCCGCCAGGTCGCGGATGCACACCAGGCCTTCGTCCCGCGCCCGGCGGGTGTCGTCCGGTGTCTGCTCGTTCCCGGTCCGCGGGCCCCGTCCCGCCATGCTCGAACCTCCCCGCCGCGCTCCTGTTTCCGACGGTAGGCGCGGGGTGATCAGCGGGATAGATCGCGTGGCGAACGCGCCCCCTTCCGCTCCCTCGGTTCACTCCGAGCGCCTGCTCGATGGGGTGAATAGGGGAGGGCGGATGGATACACCCTTGGGTGGGGGAACCGAGGGGGGACCGTGGAGCGGCGGACACGAGCCCCGTGACCGCCGCTCCACGCGCGAGCGGCCTCCGGCCGCCCCGCAGGGCCCATCGGCGTCAGCCGAACACCGCGAGGCTCTTGGCCTTCCCCTTCTGCTCCTCCACCAGCGCCAGGAACGCTCCCGACGGGTCGAAGACCGCCACGGCGCCCTTACCCGCGTACGTCTCGGGCATCTCCAGGCGTACGCCGTTGAGGAGCAGCCGCGCCCGCTTGGCGTCGACATCCCAGCGCGGGAACGCCGCCGCGGCAGCCTCCGCGATCGGCATCACGGTCAGCTCCTCCTGGAGCTGGTCGAGGGTGCGCGCGGAGTCGAGCTTGTACGGGCCGACACGGGTGCGGCGCAGCGCGGTGAGATGACCGCCGACGCCCAGGTCCGCGCCCAGATCGCGAGCGAGCGCGCGGATGTACGTCCCGGACGAGCAGACCACCGAGACGACCAGGTCGAGCACGGGCGTGCCGTCCTCGGCGACCGCGTCGCGGATGTCGTACACCGCGAACGAGGAGATGGTCACCGGGCGGGCCGGGATCTCGAAGTCCTCGCCGTCGCGTGCCCGCTTGTAGGAGCGCACGCCGTCGATCTTGATGGCGCTGACCTTGGACGGGACCTGCATGATGGCGCCGGTCAGCTTGGCGACGCCGGCGTCGATGGCCTCACGCTTGACCTCCGACGCGTCCGTGGACGACGTGATGTCGCCCTCGGCGTCGTCGGTCACCGTGTTCTGGCCGAGCCGGATCGTGCCGAGGTACTCCTTCTCCGTGAGCGCGAGGTGCCCGAGGAGCTTGGTCGCCTTCTCGACGCCGAGCACGAGCACGCCCGTCGCCATGGGGTCGAGGGTGCCGGCGTGTCCGACGCGGCGGGTTCTGGCGATCCCGCGCATCTTGGCGACCACGTCGTGCGAAGTGAAGCCCGATGGCTTGTCGACAATGACAAGCCCATCGGGCGTCCGGTGCTTCTGGGTCATTCGGCGGCGTCGTCCGTCTCGTCTTCGTCGTCCGGCTTCTTGTACGGGTCCGCGTCACCGGCGAAGGTGGCGCCGGCCGAGACCTCGCGCACCTTCGCGTCCGAGGCCCGTGCCTTGTCGAGCAGGTCCTCGATGGTCTTGGCGGTGTCCGGAAGGGCGTCCGCGACGAAGGTCAGCGTCGGCGTGAACTTCACGCCCGCCGCCGCGCCGACCGCGGAGCGGAGCACGCCCTTGGCGCTCTCCAGGCCCGCGGCCGCGGCCGCGCGCTCCTCGTCGTCCCCGTACACCGTGTAGAAGACGGTCGCCTCCCGGAGGTCCCCGGTGACCCGGGTGTCCGTGATGGTCACGTGTGAACCGAGCCGCGGGTCCTTGATCCCGCGCTGCAGCTTCTGGGCCACCACCTCTCGGATGAGGTCCGCCAGCCTCTTCGCCCGCGCGTTGTCGGCCACTGGTCCGTCTCCTTCTTCGCCTTGCTTGTTTCGTCAATCTTCGTCTTTGTGGAGCCTGCGCCGTACCGAGAGCAGCTCCACCTCCGGTCGTGCCGCGACGAGCCGTTCGCACCGGTCCAGTACGTCGGTGAGGTGCTCGGTGTCTCCGGAGACCACCGCGAGGCCGATCTCGGCCCTGCGGTGCAGGTCCTGGTTGCTCGTCTCCGCCACGCTCACGGCGTACTTCCGCTGGAGCTCGGCCACGATCGGCCGGACGACTGAGCGTTTCTCCTTCAGCGAGCGAACATCGCCGAGGAGCAGGTCGAAGGACAGTGTCCCCACATACATGTGTAACCGGATGTCCCGCCGGTACGGGATAGATGGCCTGCCGATGCACTTGGCAGGATCATCAGAACCGTACAACGAACGGGCCGGGGTGCTCGACGGGATATTCGCCCCCGCCGCCCCTGCCCTGCGGGCCGGTGCGGGCTTGTCGCGCATTTCCCCGCGCCCCTAAACGGCAAGGTTGGCCGGCGGGAACTTCTTCCCGCCGGCCAACCTCACACCACCGCTTTACGAACGCGGCTTCTCGCGCATCTCGTACGTCGCGATGACGTCGTCGACCTTGATGTCGTTGAAGTTTCCGAGGTTGATACCACCCTCGAAGCCTTCGCGGATCTCGGTGACGTCGTCCTTGAAGCGACGCAGACCGGAGATGGTGAGGTTCTCCGCGATGACCTTGCCGTCGCGGATGAGGCGCGCCTTGGTGTTGCGCTTGACCTCGCCCGAGCGGACCAGGACACCGGCGATGTTGCCCAGCTTGGACGACTTGAAGACCTCGCGGATCTCCGCCGTGCCGAGCTCGACCTCCTCGTACTCCGGCTTGAGCATGCCCTTGAGGGCCGCCTCGATCTCCTCGATGGCCTGGTAGATCACCGAGTAGTACCGGACGTCGACGCCCTCGCGCTCCGCCATCTGCGCCGCGCGGCCCGCAGCGCGGACGTTGAAGCCGATGACGATCGCGTCGGAGCCGGTCGCCAGGTTGATGTCGGACTCGGTGACCGCACCCACACCGCGGTGCAGGATGCGGATGTCGACCTCTTCGCCGACGTCGAGCTGGAGCAGCGAGGACTCGAGAGCCTCCACCGAACCGGACGCGTCGCCCTTGATGATGAGGTTGAGTTCCTGCACCAGACCGGCCTTGAGGGCCTCGTCCAGGTTCTCCAGGGAGAACCGGACACCCCGGCGGGCGAAGTTGGCGTTGCGCTCACGCGCCGCGCGCTTCTCGGCGATCTGACGCGCCGTGCGGTCCTCGTCGACAACCAGGAAGTTGTCGCCGGCGCCCGGGACGTTGGTGAGACCGAGGACGAGGACCGGGGTCGAGGGACCCGCCTCTTCCACGTTGTCGCCCTTGTCGTCGAGCATCGCGCGGACACGGCCGTACGCGTCGCCGACCACCATGGTGTCGCCGACCCGCAGGGTGCCTCGCTGGACCAGGACGGTCGCGACGGCGCCGCGGCCACGGTCGAGGTGGGACTCGATCGCAATACCCTGCGCGTCCTGCTCCGGGTTGGCCCGCAGGTCGAGCGAGGCGTCCGCGGTGAGGACCACGGCCTCCAGCAGCTGCTCGATGTTGAGCCCCTGCTTGGCGGAGATGTCGACGAACATCGTGTCGCCGCCGTACTCCTCGGCCACCAGACCGAACTCGGTGAGCTGACCGCGCACCTTCGTCGGGTCGGCGCCCTCGACGTCGATCTTGTTGACCGCGACCACGATCGGCACATCGGCCGCCTTGGCGTGGTTCAACGCCTCGATCGTCTGGGGCATCACACCGTCGTTGGCCGCCACCACGAGGATCGCGATGTCGGTCGACTTCGCACCACGGGCACGCATGGCGGTGAACGCCTCGTGACCCGGGGTGTCGATGAAGGTGATCTTGCGCTCTTCGTCGTTGACCTCGGTCGTGACCTGGTACGCACCGATGTGCTGCGTGATACCGCCGGCCTCGCCCGCGACGACGTTCGTCTTGCGGATGGTGTCGAGCAGTCGGGTCTTACCGTGGTCGACGTGACCCATGACGGTCACGACCGGCGGACGCGCGACGAGGAACTCCTCGCCACCCTCGTCCTCGCCGAACTCGATGTCGAAGGACTCGAGCAGCTCGCGGTCCTCCTCCTCGGGGCTGACGATCTCGAGGACGAAGTTCATCTCGTCCGCGAGGAGCTTCAGCGTCTCGTCGGAGACGGACTGCGTGGCAGTGACCATCTCGCCGAGGTTCATCATCACGCCGACGAGCGACGCCGGGTTGGCGCCGATCTTCTCGGCGAAGTCGGTGAGGGACGCACCGCGCGACAGGCGGACGGACTGTCCGTTGCCGCGAGGCAGCATCACGCCGCCGACCGACGGGGCCTGCATGGCCTCGTACTCCTGGCGCCTCTGCCGCTTCGACTTGCGACCACGACGCGCGGGACCGCCGGGACGGCCGAACGCACCCTGCGTGCCACCACGGCCACCGGGACCACCCGGACGACCGCCGAAGCCGGGACGGCCACCGCCGCCACCACCGGGACCACCGGGACGGCCGGCGAAGCCGCCGCCACCACCGCCGGGACCAGCGGGACGACCCGCGAAACCGCCACCGCCGCCACCGGGACGACCGGCGAAGCCGCCGCCACCGGGACGACCGCCGCCGCCACCGGGACCACCGGGACGACCGCCGCCGCCAGGACCGCGGCCACCGGGGCCACCGCCGGGACGCGGGCTGCCCGCGGCAGGACGCTGCGGCATCATGCCGGGGTTCGGACGGTTACCGCCGGGGCCACCGCCGGGACGCGGAGCGCCACCCTGCGGACGGGGCATACCGCCCGGAGTCGGACGGGCACCGCCCGGACCGCCCTGCGGACGCGGAGCGCCGCCGGGACCGCCCTGGGGACGGGGAGCACGGTCCTGACCCGCGCCCTGCGGACGCGGAGCGCCGCCGGGACGGTCGCCACCGGGACGCGGGGCACCGCCCGGACGGGGCGCCTGCGGGCGCGCCATGCCGGTGGAGCCACCAGAGGTGAACGGGTTGTTGCCCGGACGCGGTCCGGCCGGACGAGCACCGGGACGCGGGGCCTGGCCACCCGGACGCGGAGCGCCCTGACGGTCGCCACGGTCACCGCGGTCGGGACGCTCACCACGGTCGGGACGCTCGCCACGACCCTGACCGCCCTGGCCGGGACCGGCCGGACGGGCACCGGGCTTCGGAGCGCCGGGACGGGCACCCGGACGAGCGCCGGCGGCCGGAGCCGCAGAAGCCGCGGGAGCCGACGGGGGGGCGGTGAACTCAGCCGCGACCGGAGCCGGAGCCGCCGGAGCGGGCTTCGGAGCAGGCTTGGGACCCGGAGTGGGACGCGGGCCCGGCGCAGCCGGAGTGACCGGCGCCGAGGGGCGCTCGGACACGGCCGGCTTCGGAGCCGGCGGGCGCGGGGCGGCCGGACGGGCTGCCTGCGCGGGAGAGGGGGCGCCCGGCTTTGCCGGGGCAGCCTTGCGGGCGGAAGCGGGCTTGCCGCCACCGCTGCCCTGCTGGAGGGCGTCAGTCAGTTTGCGTACAACGGGCGCCTCGATCGTCGAGGACGCCGAACGGACGAATTCACCGAGTTCTTGGAGCTTGGCCATGACGACCTTGCTCTCAACCCCGAACTCCTTGGCGAGTTCGTATACCCGGACCTTAGCCACTTCGCTCCTTTTAGGTCCGGGATGCGTCCGGACCGTCGCTACTTCATGGGCGTACTCATCGCGTGCTCATCGAGTGCTCATCGCAATCTCGACCTACTTCCAACTCGCGGGGTACCAGGGCCGCACGGGGGTTCCGTGCGACACGTCTTACGGTGTTGCCTGCTCGACGTAGAGGCGCAACGCCGCCGTGTCGAGCGATCCCTGGGCACGCAGCGCCCGTGGGAATGCCCGGCGGCGTACCGCCAGGTCGAGGCAGACCAGGGCGGGATGTACATACGCACCCCGGCCGGGCAGCGTACCGCGATGATCGGGGACACATTCGCCCTCGACCGCCACGATGCGCAGCAGATCCTTCTTGGCCGCTCGCTCCCGGCACCCCACACAGGTGCGTTCAGGGCATGCGCGGGCTCGCGTCCGGCCAGACACTCTTAAGTCTACCTCCCCGTACCGACCTCACCCCTTTGAGGCAAGAATCGAACGGTTGTTGTCGTGATCTAAGCCACCTGAGGCTTGGATCTATTCCCCGATCTATTCCCCGCGCTGCTCGGCAGGCTGTTCGGTGTCCGGGCGGATGTCGATCCGCCAGCCCGTGAGACGGGCCGCGAGGCGGGCGTTCTGCCCTTCCTTGCCGATCGCCAGCGACAGCTGGTAGTCCGGGACGGTCACGCGCGCGGAGCGGGCCGCGAGGTCGACGACCTCGACCTTGGAGACACGGGCCGGGGACAGCGCGTTCGCCACCATCTCGGCCGGATCGTCCGACCAGTCGACGATGTCGATCTTCTCGCCGTTCAGCTCGGCCATCACATTGCGGACCCGGCCGCCCATGGGGCCGATGCAGGCGCCCTTGGGGTTCAGTCCGCTACGGGTCGACCGGACGGCGATCTTCGTACGGTGGCCGGCCTCACGCGCGATGGCGGCGATCTCGACCGAGCCGTCGGCGATCTCCGGCACTTCGAGCGCGAAGAGCTTCTTCACCAGATTGGGATGCGTACGGGACAGGGTCACGGACGGGCCGCGGACACCCTTCGCCACCCGTACGACGTACGAGCGCAGCCGCACGCCGTGCTGGTACGTCTCGCCCGGGACCTGCTCCTGCACCGGCAGGATGGCCTCCAGCTTGCCGATGTCGACGAGCACGTTCTTCGGGTCACGGCCCTGCTGGACCACACCGGTGACGATGTCGCCCTCCCGCCCGGCGTACTCACCGAGCGTCGCGTCGTCCTCGGCGTCCCGCAGGCGCTGCAGGATGACCTGCTTGGCGGTGGTCGCGGCGATCCGGCCGAACCCGGACGGGGTGTCGTCGAACTCGCGCGCCTCCTGCCCCTCCTCCAGGTCCTGAGGGTCCTCCTTCGCCCACACGGTCACATGACCGGTCTCCCGGTCGAGCTTCACGCGCGCGTGGCGGCGGCTTCCCTCGGTACGGTGGTAGGCGATGAGGAGGGCCGACTCGATCGCCTCGACCAGCAGGTCGAAGGAGATCTCCTTCTCCCGCACCAAGCCACGCAGGGCACTCATGTCGATGTCCACGGCTACGCCTCCTCTTCCTTCTTGTCCTTACGGCTGAACTCGACCTGAACGCGCGCCTTGACGATGTCCTCGAAGGCGAGCCTCTTGGCGGTGGGCTTGCGCCCCTTCACGCCGGGCACTTCGACGTCGATACCGGCGTCGTCCAAGTCGAGGATTCTGGCGACCAGTTCGCCGCCTTCGCCGAGCTGGAACTTCACCAGCCGGTCGATGGCGCGTACGTAGTGACGGTGCTCCTTGAGCTCGCGCTCGGCACCGGGGGTTCCGACCTCGAGGGTGTACTCGCCCTCGCCCATCGCGTCCGTCTCGTCGAGCTTCGCCGAGAGCGCGCGGCTCACATCGGCGATCTGGTCCAGGTCGGCACCGGTGTCCGAGTCGACGACGACACGCAGCACGCGCTTGCGTCCGACCGAGTCCACTTCGATCTCCTCGAGATCGAGTCCCTGGGTGACGACGAGCGGTTCCAGTAGTTCTCGCAGCCTCTCGCTCTGGGTCGTGCTCATCCGGGTGACTCCTCGGCCGCGTGTGCTGTTGTGGGTAGGTCGTGTGTCAGGTCAAAGGGTATCCGGTCGCGGAGGGTGTTGCCGTCCACCGGAACACGGGCGTGTGCGGGCCGTCAGCGCCTGCGGCGGGGCTCCTCGCCCCCGCCGCCCCTACCCGTCCCATCCCCGGGGGCTCCGCCCCCGGACCCCCGGCAGATTGTTGATTTGCTGCGGGCGGTGGGGGCTGGGCGCGCCCACGCGGCGGAGCCGCACAATGTCACAGCCCCGCGCCCCTAGGCATCTCAGCCCGTCCGGCGATTGAGGACGAGGCCGTTCAGGCCGAACGGGGGCCTGGGGGGGCGGAGCCCCCAGGTACGGATGGGACGGGTAGGGGCGGCGGGGGCGAGGAACGGGTGGGGGGAGAGCCGCTGGGTGGTGATCGGGTCCGGCGCGGGTACCGTGATCACGGGCGTGCCGCCCTCCCGTTCGTACGAGCCTTCGAGGACGTCTGCCGTGCCGTTCACCCTGCCGTCGCGCACCCCCACGGGACCGCGCCGAAGGAGCCTGCTCGCGTCCGCCGCGGGCGCCGTCGTGCTCGCGGGCTGTTCCGCCCCCGAGTCGTCCACCGACACCACGGGCGGGAGCCCCTCGGCCGCGGACCGCGCACGCGCGCGTGCGGCCCGCGACAGCGAAACGCTCGCGGCGCGGTACGCCGCCGTGATCACCGCCCATCCTCCCCTGGCGGAGCGGCTGAGCCCGCTGCGGGCGGAGGTCGTACGGCATGCGAAGGCGTTCGGGGGCACCGGGAGCAGCAAGCCCTCCGCGACCGCTCCCAGTCCCAGTCCCAGTCCCACTCCCGCTTCCCCTTCCGCTTCCGTATCGGCTTCCGCCTCCGCCTCCCCCACGGTGCCCACCAGCGAGAAGGACGCGCTCACCGACCTCGCCTCGGCCGAGCGCACCCTGGCCGACCAGCGCGCGAAGGCCCTGCTGGAGGCCCCGGGAGAGCTGGCCAGGCTGCTGGCCTCGGTGGCGGCTGCCGGGGCCGCGCACGCGTTCTTGCTGACGGAGGGTGCGAAGTGAGGTCGACCGACGACACGAAGAAGGCCACGGCCGCGGAGCTCGACGCCCTGCAGGCCGCGCTGGCCGCCGAGCACGCCGTGGTGTACGGCTACGGAGTCGTCGGCGGCAGGATCGGTACGGAGCGCCGCAGCGACGCGCGGGCGGCGTACGACGCCCATCGGGCGCGGCGCGACGAACTGACCCGGGCCGTGCGGGACCTGGGCGGGAAGCCCGTGGTCGCGGCGGCGGCGTACGCACTGCCGTTCGCCGTGAAGGACTCGGCCGCGGCCGTACGGTTCGCCGCTGAACTGGAGGAGCGGGTGGCCGGGGTGTACTCCGACCTCGTGCGCGCCTCCTCGGGCGACCGGCGGGGCACAGCCGCACAGGCGCTGCGGGAGGCGGCGGTGCGGGCGGTGCGCTGGCGCGGGGAGAGCGTACCCTTCCCTGGGCTCGCCGAGCGGACGGCCACCCCGTCCGCGTCGGCACCCTCGCCCACGTAACGCGACCTGGAAGGGAACAACTCTCGGATGGACTCGCGCATGGCTTTCGAACCGCCGCAGCGCCTGGTGCGGGCGCTCGGCGAGACGCAGCGGGGCGGGTCCGACGGGGGAACCGACGGCACCAGTGAGTGGCTGGACATGCTGCCCGCACTGGTGCAACAGGCTGTTGATCTACGCGAGTTGACCGTCGAGCGGGTGCAGGCACCCGGTGGGCGCAGCAGTCTGGTCGTGCTGGTGCGGCGGTTCGACGGGACGCCCGCCGTGCTGAAGCTGGCGCCGGAACGGGCCCGTCCGGAGAGTGAGCGGGCCGCGCTCGCGCACTGGGACGGTCGAGGCGCGGTGCAGCTTCTCAATCCCGGCGACACGCACGGCGTCATGCTGCTGGAGCGGTTGCGTCCCGACCTGTCGGTGCGCTCGCTGCCCGAGGCGAAGGCGCTGCTGGAGGCGGCGGGTACGCTGCGCCGGCTGTGGGTCGAGCCGCCCGCCGCCCATGTCTTCGAGACGGTCGCGGAGCGGACCGGACGACAGGCCGAGGCGATGCGGGCGACGGCGAGCGCCGACTCCGACGTCACGTCACTGGTCGACGCGGCGCTCGCCGCCCGCACCGAACTCCTCGCCGACCCGCCCGAGGAACGGCTGCTGCACGGCACCTTCCGGCAGAGCAAGGTACTCGCCGGTGAGCGCATGCCCTGGCTGGCCGTGGGCCCCGACCCGGTGGTCGGCGAGTGCGCCTTCGACCTGGCCCGGCTGGTCCGTGACCGGGTCGAGGACCTGATCGCGACCCCCTCGGGGGCGTCGACCACCCGGCGGCGTGTGAAGCGGCTCGCCGAGTCCCTGGACGTGAGCCAGGAGCGGCTGCGGGGCTGGACCCTGTTCCGGGCGGTCGAGTCCGGCGTACGGGCGCGGCGGGTCGGGCGGGCGCAGGATGCCGAGCTGCTGCTGGAGTTCGCCGACTGGCTCTGACCTCCGTGCGCGGAGGTCGCCTTGACGGCCAGGACGGGGTAGTCGGCCGCGGCTCTGCGGGCGTGTTTCCCAGTGCGGGCGAGGACGGGGAGAACGGCCCTTCGGGCGGTTTCCGCGCGGGCCCGGCCCGGATCGAACGATCCTGGGACGGGCCGCGTTTCGCCTGTCAGGTCAGCTCGACGTACTGGCGAACATGCCGGGCTCGTACGAACCCCCCGGCTGGTGCACGATCACGTTCATCCGGGTGGCCGCGTTGATCAGGGAAACCAGGCAGACCAGCGCACCGACCTGGTCGTCGTCGTAGTGCTTGCGCACCTCGGCCCAGGTCTCGTCGGTCACGCCGTGGTCGCCGAGCCGGGTCCCCTCCTCGGTGAGCGCCAGCGCGGCCCGCTCGGCCTCGGTGAACACGGTGCTGTGCCGCCAGGCGGCGACCAGGTGGAGCCGGAGCGCGGTTTCACCGGCGGCCGCGGCCTCCTTGGTGTGGATGTCGACGCAGAAACCGCAGCCGTTGATCTGGCCGACCCTCAGCTGCACCAGTTCCCGCAGGGTCTTCGGCAACGTCGACCCTTCAAGGGCCAACGAGGTGTTGTAGAACCGCTTGGCGACCTTCGCGGCGGTCGGGCTGTCGAACAGGTTGAAACGGGATTCCATGACGTCGTCCTCACTCCTGCTGTTGTGCGCTGCCGCGCTGAACGAACACAAGATGCCGACGCCCCGATCCCTGTGACGGTGCGGCGATGTGACGTACGCCACCGAGCGCGGGTGTCACAAAGCGATGGGGACCGACGTCTCGTGCACAGCACAGTCGACAGCGAACGAACGGGCAGGAGCCGGCGATGAACGAGCGGACAACGGACACACCCGAGACGGACGCTCATGGCGCCCGCATGGACCGCGTCACCGAGGCGTTCGTCGCCCACCGGAACCTGCTGTTCACCGTCGCCTACGAGATGCTCGGCTCGGCCGCCGACGCCGAGGATGTCCTGCAGGAGACCTGGTTGCGGTGGGTGGGCGTCGATCTCGACACCGTGCTGAATCAGCGTGGGTACCTGGTCCGGATCACCACCCGGCAGGCGCTGAGCCATCTACGCACGCTCGACCGGCGCAAGGAGTCCTACATCGGCCCCTGGCTGCCCGAGCCGCTGCTGACCGCGCCCGACGTGGCCGAGGACGTCGAGTTGGCCGACAGCGTCTCGATGGCGATGCTGCTGGTCCTTGAGACGCTCACGCCGACCGAGCGAGCGGTGTTCGTGCTGCGCGAGGTGTTCGCTCTGGAGTACGACGAGATCGCCGAAGCCGTCGACAAGAGCCCGGCCGCGGTCCGTCAGATCGCCCATCGGGCACGGGCCCATGTCGCCGCGCGCCGACCGCGCGGGGTCGCTTCCGCTGCCGAGACTCGCCGCACCGTCAAGGCGTTCCAGCGGGCGGTCGAAACGGGCGATCTGCAACGCCTGCTCGACATCCTCGCGCCGAACGTCGTCCTGCTGACCGACGGCGGCGGACTCGTGCAGGCCGCACTGGCGCCCGTCGTGGGGGCCGAGCAGGTGGCCCACGTGCTGGGCAGGATCGCAGCCGCGATGTCGCTGCAGCCGACGCAGGTCAACGGTGACCCGGCGCTGATCGTCCGGCTGGACGGCGAGATCGACACCGTGATGGCGATGCGTATCAACGGCGGCCTCGTCACCGGGCTCTACGCCGTGCGCAATCCCGAGAAGCTGTCGCATCTGGAGCGGGAGACCACCTTGCGCCGCTGAGCCCGAGGTCTTCTCGACAGCAGCAGGAGGTCGGCGTTTCGGCTCGCCCCGGCCGTAGCCCCCACGGTCGGCGCGAGCCCGGTCGACGAGATCCCGTTGCCGGGCCGGTACGCCACGGTCGCCCTTCGCGACGGCGGCCTCGCGGACCTCCGGCACCGCGGCCCGCCGCGGGCGCCGAGGCGCCCACGACGTCCACCGCATCCTGGGCATGACCCAGAGACGCCAGAAACCCGCCACGCGATGATCTTGGACTCCTGGGCGGGTCCGCCCGTCACCCGCTATGGCTACGCCGTCAGGCGGGCGATCGCCTCGTCGACGGTCAGCTCCTCACGCTCACCGGTACGGCGGTCCTTCAGCTCCAGGACACCCTCGGCCGAGCGCCGCCCCGCCACCAGGATGTGCGGTACGCCGATGAGCTCGGCGTCGGTGAACTTCACGCCCGGCGAGACACCCGCCCGGTCGTCCACCAGGACCCGCACGCCCGCGGCGCCCAGCTTCTCGGAGACATCCAAGGCCAACTCCGTCTGCAGGGCCTTGCCCGCGGCGACGACGTGGACGTCGGCGGGAGCGATCTCCTGGGGCCAGCACAGGCCCTGCTCGTCCGCCGACTGCTCGGCCAGCGCGGCCACCGCACGCGAGACGCCGATGCCGTACGAGCCCATGGTCACGCGGACCGGCTTGCCCTGCTGGCCGAGGACGTCCAGCTGGAAGGTGTCGGCGTACTTGCGGCCGAGCTGGAAGATGTGGCCGATCTCGATCGCGCGGTCCAGCTTGAGGCCGGCGCCGCAGGACGGGCAGGGGTCGCCCTCCTCGACCACGACGACGTCGAGGTAGTCATCGACCTCGAAGTCACGGCCGGCGACGACGTTCTTCGCGTGCGTGTCGATCTTGTTCGCGCCGGTGATCCATGCGGTGCCGGGGGCCACCCGGGGGTCGGCGATGTAGCGGACCTTCTCCAGTCCCTGCGGGCCCACGTAACCGCGTACGAGGTCCTCGCGGCCCTCGAAGTCCTCGGCCGTCACCAGTTCCACGACGGCGGGCGCGAGGTGCTCGCCCAGCTTGCCGAGGTCGACCTCGCGGTTGCCGGGGACGCCGACGGCGACGATCTCGCCGTCGACCTTGACCAGCAGGTTCTTGAGGGTGGCGGAGGCCTGGACGCCCAGGTGCTCGGCAAGCGACTCGATGGTCGGGGTGTCGGGGGTGTCCAGCTCCTCGACGGGGCCGTGCTGCGTGTCCACGGGCGTCAGCTTGAAGGTGACCGCCTCCGTGTTCGCCGCGTAGTCGCAGGCCGGGCAGTCCACGAAGGTGTCCTCACCGGCCGCGGCGGGAGCCAGGAACTCCTCCGACGCCGAGCCGCCCATGGCGCCCGAGACGGCCGACACGATGCGGTAGTCCAGGCCCAGGCGCGCGAAGATCTTCTGGTACGCGGCGCGGTGCAGCGCGTACGACTCGGCGAGTCCCTCGTCCGTCGTGTCGAAGGAGTACGAGTCCTTCATCTGGAACTCGCGGCCGCGCAGCACTCCGGAGCGCGGGCGGGCCTCGTCCCGGTACTTGGTCTGGATCTGGTAGAGCATGACCGGCAGGTCCTTGTAGGAGGCCACCTGGTCCTTCACGACGAGGGTGAAGATCTCCTCATGGGTCGGGCCGAGCAGGTACTCGGCGCCCTTGCGGTCCTTGAGGCGGAACAGCAGGTCGCCGTACTCCTCCCAGCGGGCCGACGCCTCGTACGGCTCCTTGGGCAGCAGAGCGGGCAGCAGTACTTCCTGCGCGCCGATCGCGTCCATCTCCTCGCGGACCACGCGGGAGACGTTGTCGAGGACCTTCTTGCCGAGCGGCAGCCAGGTCCAGATGCCCGCGGAGTTGCGGCGCACGTAACCGGCGCGCACGAGCAGTTTGTGGCTGAGTGTCTCGGCGTCCGCCGGGTCGTCACGCAGTGTCTTGACCATCAAACGGGACATGCGCTGGACCTGGGCCATGATTCTCGACTCCTGCTGCTCAAGGGTGATGGCAAGGAGGTTAGCCGGGCGGCCCATCACGGTGGAAATCGGTTAGCGCCTGTCCGGCGCCTGCGCAGTGGCAGTGGGGCGCCCATCACGGCGTACGGCTTCGGTGCGCTCGGGAAGAGGACCGGGCGTGCGAGGTCCTCGTACCCCAGCGAGCGGTACAGGCCGCGGGCCGGGCTGTCCGTGTCGATGGCGGAGAGGATCGAGCGGGGTTCGGTGGCGCTGTCGGTGATGTTGGTGATCAGGGCGCGGCCGATGCCGAGGTTCTGGTAGCGCGGGTGGACGTGCAGTTCGGTGATCACGAAGGAGTTGTCGAGCCACTCGTCGTATCCCTGGGCGCGCAGATAGGGCTCGACGACGGTGGACCACCAGTGCGTACGGTCGTTGGGCATGCCGTACACGAAGCCGACGAGCCGTCCGCGGGCGGTGGTGGCGCCGAGGGCGCGGGCCCCCGGGGAGGTGAGGTGCCGCAGCACGATCTGGCGGCGTACGGCGATCTCGTCGGCGCCGAGCCCGAAGGCCAGGGCCTGCACGGTGAGCGCCTCGTCCACGCGCGCGGCGAGATCCAGCGGGCCGATGACCACGTCGTCGGGGTTGCGGGAGCCCTGACCGGGAAATCGCAGCATGTCGGCGAGACTACCGGGGCGCTTCGCTGGATTACGCCGGGGACTACAGGTTGTCGTATGACTGCGGGCCGTCGACGGCTGGTCGCGCCCTCGCGGCGGAGCCGCACAGCGCCGTGATGGGAAGTTCAGAACAGGACGCTCATGAACGCGCCGATCTCCTGGAAGCCCACTCTGCGGTACGTCGCCCGGGCCGGGGTGTTGAAATCGTTGACGTAGAGGCTGACGACGGGGGCGACGTCCGCGAGGGCGTGGCGGAGAACGGCCGCCATGCCCGGGGCCGCCAATCCCTGTCCTCGGTATTCGGGCGCGACCCAGACGCCCTGGATCTGGCAGGCCTGCCGGGTGGCGGCGCCGATCTCCGCCTTGAAGACGACCTTGCCGTTCTGGTCGATACGGGCGAACGAGCGTCCGGAGCTGACCAGTTCGGCCACCCGTGCCTGGTAGAGGAGTCCGCCGTCACCGGCGAGCGGCGAGACCCCGACCTCCTCGGTGAACATCGCCACGCAGGCCGGCATGATCGTCTCGATCTCGTCCTTGCGGATGCGGCGGACGTACGGATCCGGGGCGATGCCGGCGGGGAGCCGGTCGGCGATCATCAGGGGCTGTCGGGCGCGGATCTCGCGGGCGGGGCCCCAGCTCGGTTCGAGCAGCCGCCACAGTTCGGCGGTGGCCTCGGCGGGGCCGACGATCGAGGAGCAGCGGCGCCCGGCCCTGCGCGCCCGGTCGGCGAAGCCGCGGATGGCACGCGGGGTGGCACAGATCGGGACCAGGTTGGCGCCCGCGTAGCAGAGGGAGCGCAGCATTCCGTCCTCGTACCAGCCCCACATCTCACCGCCGAGCCGCCACGGGTCGAGGCCCGCGACCTGTACCCGGGATGCGACGAAAGCGTTCGCGACCGGCTCGCGGTCGAGGACGGCGAGCGCGGCGTCCAGGTCACTCGGTTCAAGGACCCTGGTGGTTGTCTGGGTCAACAACGGGACGACTCCATCACTCCTTGCGGGCAACAACAGCGCGTCGCTCACCCTAATAGCGTCGTCGTGTGCTCGTTCGCGGACACCGGTCAGGGCTTGACCGTCGTATCACGGCGAGAGGCCCTCGGGGCGGGAGTCACACGGTCGGCTGATCTCCGTACTTTAACCGGAGATGCCGAACGGCACCGCACGCTAGGGCCTGTCCGGCGGATCAGGCCGGAGGAAGCAACGGCGCCGCATCAACGCAGGCGAGCGGGGTCCGGTGCGTCCAGCTGGAGGGCGGCGACGCGATGGGGGTCCCTGAGTCGGCAACCGACGACAACGCCGCAGATGGGCGTGCCACCCCACGTCTCCGGCATGCGCCTTGTGACGCGAGGGACCCGGGCTCCCCTCCGGAGGGGAGCCCGGGTCCCTCGCGGCACCGTGGGGGGGAGG
Source organism: Streptomyces sp. NPDC048275 (assembly GCF_040652275.1). Classification (NCBI taxonomy): domain Bacteria; kingdom Bacillati; phylum Actinomycetota; class Actinomycetes; order Kitasatosporales; family Streptomycetaceae; genus Streptomyces; species Streptomyces sp. NPDC048275. The sequence goes on along the minus strand of NZ_JBEZLR010000033.1, from coordinate 33 downwards.
TCGTGGCCGCCGGGGAGTGCACGCGCGGTGGGC